>JBKKBQ010000171.1:0-3825 GCA_046714015.1 Nitrospira sp. | reverse complement strand
GCCGATGGGTGGTCGTGTAAGGAGAACCGGATGACGGAGCAGCGTCTGACGGTCGGCATTCTCGTCGGTGGCGGACCGACTCCCGGGATCAATAGTGTGATCAGCGCTGCGACGATCCGCAGCATCCTAGGTGGTTCAGACGTGCTCGGGCTTCTCGATGGATTCAGATGGCTCATGGATAGGAGCACGGGACAAGTAGGCCCGCTCTCGATCGAGGAGGTGAGCCGAATCCATTTTCGGGGAGGGTCCTATCTGGGCACGTCACGGGCGAATCCAACCAAAAGCGCAGAGTCTCTCGACAACTCGCTGTTCGCTCTGTCGAGCCTTGGTGTCGCACGACGCGGCGTGGCGATTTCGCGACGAACTGTCATGAGTAATGCGGGCTAGATCGTCAAACAAAAGGATATCCGACATGAAAATTCTTGCGGCAACTGATGGGTCGAAACATGGTCAGTGGGCGATCGAATGGTTGGCCGAGATGCCGTTCGCAGTGCAGCCGGTCGTTCGTGTGCTGCATGTCGTCGATGTGGCCAGCGTTCGGGCCCCCTTTATGATCCAACCGATGATCGTCGGTACCGAACGGTACATTCAGTCCGAAGTGAAGCGGATGGAGACAGCGGCATCGTCCACCAAAAAAGAATCGGAGGGGTTGTTGTCATCGCTCGGCCTGGGCGGTACCGTGACGACCGACCAAGGCGCGGTGGCAGCCACGATCATGAAGCATGCGCAGCGTGGGGTAGGACTCCTGTCGATCGGGTCCCGAGGTTTGGATGCCTTGGATCGATTCATGCTGGGCAGCATCTCGAACCATGCCATCCACCATGCCCCTTGCTCCGTACTGGTGGTGAACGAGCCCCCTCGGCCAGTCCGGCATCTGCTATTGGCGATCGATGGGTCGGCTGCCTCGGATAAGGCTCTCAAGTTTCTTCTTCGCACGATCAATCCGATGCCCGATGGTCCGGATCACGAACCGGTCATGGTGACGGTGATGCATGCGGTGCCCTATTTGAAGTATCCGGAGGTCAAAGAGATCGGGAGAACGCTGGTACAGGGCTATGGAGCTAAGCTCTCGAAATCAGGCTTCCAGGTCCGAGAAGCCTTGAGGCTGGGGAAGCCTGCAGACGAGATTCTGACGGTGGCCAAACAGGATAAGGCGGACCTGATTGTAACCGGAGCAAAGGGATTGGGCGCGATCCGCCGTGTCCTGCTGGGCAGCGTCTCCACCCGTGTGGTGCAACATGCCCACTGTGGAGTGCTCGTGGTCCGTTAAATCATAAGTAGGGGGTGGCTCATGGCGAGACGAACGGGCTTGACGGCAAGGAGGGGAGCACCATAGACTGACCCCCTCTCGGGTCATCAAGAGAGAGGGGACCTTATGACAGCATTAATGAAGATCGATGAAGAGTCGCTCCCTGATCGTTTAGTGACGGGGCTTTCAAAAATCGGTTTGGCGATGAAGAGCCGGACCTGGAGACGGAAGGGACGGCAAGGGATTGGTCCCTTGCAGATTCAAGTGCTGACGTTTCTCCGGTCTCGACCGAATCATTCGGCTACCGTCTCGACGATTGCCCGAGAACTCTCCGTGAAGCTGCCTACCGCGTCTGAAGTCATCCGAACGCTTGAGCATAAGCGATTGGTCCGCCGGCGCCGTCGGGAACTCGACAACCGCGTCGTGACCGTTCACCTCACTTCGCTTGGGGCGAAGGCAGGTCACGTGGAAAACCGATGGCCGGAGATTCTGGCGTCTGCGACCGAGCATTTGTCGGTGCAAGAACAGATCGCGCTTCTCACCTCGCTCGTGAAACTGATTCGCGCGCTTCAATTGCAGGGAGAAATACCTGTCGCGCGCATGTGCATTTCTTGCGAGCATTTCCGTCAGGATGCCTATCCGGAATCGGACCAACCTCATCACTGTGACTTCTACAATCTTGCGTTCGGAGATCGGGCGTTCCGTCTTGATTGCCCCGAATACGTCGAAGCTCCGGCGGAAGGTCCGAGCAATCATGCGGACTCTCACACAGCCGCGGGCATGGCCCAAGACCTAACCGCCGGCTGACGGCTTATCAGGGGGGCAACTGCTGTGACGGTTGCTCTATTCGGCTGATGTAGAGTGGCAGGTCCGCCTCGATCTGCCTCGTTAAATCTTCCAAAGCCGCCTGTAACGCGGTTTCGATGGGGCCACGGTCGGATGCAGTGACCCATCGTACCGATGATCCCACGGCAGTCTGTTCGGCACGATACGACTTCACAAGCCGAGCGGCTTCGCTCATCTCTGCTTGTAACACGATTCTATAATGGTAGAGACCGCTGCGAGAGGTCAGCGTCAGTTTCGTGGCCACACGAAGCGTCAGGTCGGCTGGGTCAGGCGAGACTGAGGCGAAGGTGCCTCGTTGTTGCAAGTACCGCAAGACCGCCTGCTTCAGGTCGAGATGCGACCATTCCAGCAAGGCGATGCCCGGCCGATGGTCCGGGCCTTCCAATGCAATCGGGCTGATCACGGCCTGAAGAGTTTGAGGGATGGTGATGGAGGTAGGCGCGACTGGGAGTGGGGCCACATGAATTCGATGGACACACCCTGTGGGCACCATGCATATGGTCAGCAGGAATATGATGAGCGTAATCGGATGGATCATGGCTAGCGGAGAAGGGTGTCTCGAACTCTCCTGATAGGATTCTTACTCTACGCGAGTGCGAGTCGAGTCGGGAGAGGGCACTGACAGAATCTCCAAGTCTTTCAACGCTCGAGCGGCCTGTTCTCGGTAGGGACGTTCCGGCGGGTCCGTGTAGGTATCGACTACGCGTTGGTAGGAGGCACGGGCTCGCTCCGGCTGCTGCTTGACCGCGAAATATTGTCCCAAGGCAATCCAGTTCTGAGCCGCCGTTCCTCGAGCCGTTTTCATCAGCGCGAACTCCCGCTCGACCCGCGATGATCCCTGCAACTGACCCTGCTTCCTGACGGTGTCCGCCATCTGGTCGGCCATGGCCTCGATCTGTTCGTTTTCGTGAACCGCCGCTGCCACTCGATTGGCCTTGAGGTGCGTGTAGAAGTTCTCGACGTGGTCCTTCATGACATCCGCTCGACGTTGATAGGGGTCTTGTGCACAACCAGATAGAAGGAAAACGAACGTTAAGATGACGCCTGCCGTTTGGTAGAAGACGTGGCGAACGGAGATCTTCACATGGGGCCTCATAGATGAGAGTCTTTCGTGCGTCTATGCGATGAAGTCTAACATATACACAGCCGTGCAAACAGGAGTTCGACCGGCCGGCATTTTCGAAGGAGACTGATTTCGATAACGGGAACCGTCAACCGGAGGTCGCGAAGCCACTTGAACCTCGGGCAATAGCTGCGCTATCTTAGTGCCCGGCTTTCTAGAAGAGAAAATCTTGGCGGGGGTAAACTGGCCCTTCGAACAACGAGGAGGATGACATGGGAAAGAGCTTACAAGGGACCAAGAGTCATGACAATCTGAAACATGCGTTTGCCGGTGAATCACAGGCCAACCGCCGGTATCTGTATTTTGCGCGGCGGGCGGATATTGAAGGCTATCCGGACGTCGGCGGGCTCTTCCGGGACACCTCGGAGGCTGAAACCGGCCATGCCTTCGGTCACCTGGACTTTTTGAAAGAGGTCGGAGATCCCGCAACCGGTGTGCCGATGGGCAACACGGACGCGAACCTCAAGTCTGCCATCGAGTGTGAAACGTACGAATATACTCAGATGTATCCCGGAATGGCGAAGACCGCGCGTGACGAAGGATTCCCTGAGTTGGCCGAGTGGTTTGAGACCTTGGCGAAAGCCGAACGGTCGCACGCCAATCGGTT
>JBKKBQ010000170.1:0-9942 GCA_046714015.1 Nitrospira sp. | reverse complement strand
GCGCGGTTAAGATCGGACTGCGAGGCTGAAGTATATCGTTTCATTCTGCCCTTCGCATCTCTTCTCGCGTGGGTTTCCTTCGACTGCTCCCATTAACTAAACCTACCCGAAGATTACTGTTTATGTGGCGGCATTATTCACCCCATCTATGGTATTTTCGTTCCCCTGTCTCGTGTGATCTTGCTACGGCTCGGCCATGGCAGATCAATCATGAATAGGGTTCGCGTAAGAAGGCTCAAGCAAGTGTACGGTTGAACGTTACGTATGCGAGTCGGGCGTCTCGTGCTGATGATGAAGTTGCGAACCCTCCTAGGTAAGAAGACATGACACTGACGATCGAGTTTATCCTGCTTGCTGCTTCCGGGCTCCTGTTGCTGAGCGTCATCGCAAGTAAAGCGTTTGGCAAAATGGGCATCCCAGCACTCTTGTTGTTCCTGGGTATCGGGATGATGGCGGGATCGGACGGCCCGGGTGGCATACATTTCGACAATCCCTGGTTGGCTCAGTCCCTGGGCGTCGTGGCGCTGTCGTTCATTCTATTTGCCGGCGGGTTGGATACTGAGTGGGAGAGCGTGCGGAAGGTTTTGGGAATCGGTATAGGCTTGTCCACCGTGGGAGTGGCGGCGACCGCCGGGTTGGTCGGCTGGTTCGCCGTGGCCGCGCTGCATATGTCATGGCTGGAAGGACTCCTGATCGGCGCGATCGTCTCTTCGACCGACGCCGCAGCGGTGTTTGCCGTCATGCGGTCAAGCTACGTCAGCCTGCGCGGCACCTTGAAACCGTTGCTCGAACTCGAATCCGGAAGCAATGATGCGATGTCGGTCTTTCTCACCATCGGCCTGATTTCCCTGATCACGGGAGCTTCCGGTTCACCGCTCGACCTGATACCGATGTTCATACGGCAAATGGTGCTCGGCGGGGTGATCGGGTATGGAATCGGCAAGTTGATGGTGTTGCTGGTGAACCGGCTACGTCTCGAATATGAAGGGCTCTATCCCGTTCTGACTCTATCGTTCGTGCTTCTCACGTACAGCGGCAGCACATGGCTCGGCGGGAACGGGTTTTTGGCCGTGTATCTGGCCGGACTCATGATGGGAAACAGCGAATTCGTCCATAAACGGAGCCTGACACGTTTTCATGATGGACTGGCCTGGCTCATGCAGATCACCATGTTCCTGGCTCTTGGGTTGCAAGTTTTCCCCACACAGCTTGTGCCGATCGCCGGCACCGGTCTGCTCTTGGCGTTGTTTCTGATGTTCATCGCCCGGCCGGTGGCTGTCTTTGCGACCTTGGCCTTTACACACCTCAACATGAGAGAGAAAACCATGGTCGCCTGGGTGGGGCTGCGCGGGGCCGTGCCGATTATTCTGGCCACCTTTCCGCTCCTTGCGGAGGTTCCTCAGGCCACGACGACATTTAATCTTGTGTTTTTTATCGTCCTCTCATCTGTGTTGTTGCAGGTCACTTCCTTCCCCATCGTAGGCCGCTGGCTGATTGTCGATGAGCCGTTGTCATCTCGCAAGGAATCTTCCCCGGTATGGGATGCGCCGACGAGCCTTAAGAGCGGGCTCCTCGAAGTGCGAATCCCAGAACACTCCTGGTCGATCGGGCAGCGATTGCTTGATCTGGGCCTGCCGAAAGGCGCTTTCATACTCCTGATCGCTCGAAAAGGTAAGTGTTTCGTTCCTGACGGGACGACCATGTTGCAGGCCAACGATTCCCTTCTTGCATTCACTGACCAATTTTCCTTTCTCCGTTTGCGGTCGATCCTCGAAAGCCGACATCAGCCGCCATCGGAGGAAGCTCCGGACGACCGAGGCGTCGAGGTGGTGTAATGACACTCCGCGACGAAGACTCCCTAGCGATAAGCTAGAATTCATCATCATGATCGTGAAGGCCGAACTGAAAAACCGTTTGAGCTTCAAATACCCGGCAACCTGAGCCGTTTTCTGTTTCTCAGCAGCACCGGTCAATACGGTTTTTTGGAGTTGTCGAAATATAGCCGGTGCTACGACTTAGATCAGCCGCGCAGCTCCCGCCGACCTTATCCTGCTATAGCTCGGAGATATTGACTGGAGCGCAATGTGGCAAAACCACATTAACTATGGAGCAGCGGCAATATTTAGCGTGTTTATGGTATTTTTGTTCCCCGTTTTCATGATCTTGCCCATTCGGCCATAGCAGGCCGATTGTGTGTCGAGTTTACAGAGAGGTATTGGTGCAGCCCAACCCCGTGTTCTTTACAGACCTGGCTACCGTATTCCTGGCCGCCGTCGCCGGCGGCGTGCTCGCCCGGATTGCCGGACAGCCGTTGATTCTCGGCTACGTCCTGGGCGGCATCGCAATCGGTCCGTTTACCCCGGGACCTACGATCTCGGAGTCTCATACGTTCGATCTCTTTGCGGAAATCGGGGTCATTCTTTTGATGTTTTCGATCGGACTTGAGTTCTCAGTCAAAGATTTGATGCGTGTGAAATGGGTCGCCCTCATCGGTGGGCCGCTGGGCATTCTCATGTCCATCGGATTGGCCGTGATGGTGGGAAGCATGATCGGGTGGTCTACGACCCAAAGCATCGTGATCGGGGCGGTCATTTCCATGGCCAGCACCATGGTGCTGGCGCGTCTGCTCATCGATCGGGGCGAGCTTCAGTCGAAGCATGGCCGTGTGATGATCGGCATTACGCTGGTCGAAGACGTCGCCGTCGTGGTGATGACGGTGCTCATGCCGGCCCTCGGTGAATTCAACTCGGGCCGATTGCTTGTCATCGGACAAGCCTTGTTGAAGGCGTTCCTGATTCTGGTCCCCTTCGGCTATCTGGCCGCCAAAGTCATTCCGGCCATCATGACGCATATCGCCAGGACCCAAAACCAAGAACTCTTCTTGATGGTCACCCTGGCCATCAGTCTGGGCACCGCCGCCATCACGCAGATGGTCGGACTCTCGCTCGCCTTGGGGGCGTTCCTGGCCGGTCTCATAATCAGCGCGTCCGATTATGGGCATGAAACCCTGGCGCGACTTCTCTCGTTGCGTGACGCCTTCGTCGCGCTCTTCTTCGTCACTATAGGCATTCTGATCGACCCACGCGTCATCATCGATAATCTTCCCCTTCTCGTCACGATTATCGGGTTGATTGTCGTCGGGAAACTCGTGATTTGGACGATTGTCGTGGGACTGTTCGGCTACCCCTGGGCGACCGCATTCCTCGTGGGCATCGGTCTGACCCAAATCGGTGAATTCTCGTTTGTCCTTGTGCAAGTGGCCAAAACCGCTGGCCACGTCGGCAGCGAAGTATACAATGCGACGCTCGCCGCCGCTCTCCTCACCATTCTCGCGAATGCCGCCCTCGTCCGGTACGTGCCCGGCTGGCTCGGCAGAAGGCGTCTGGCCCGTGCTCCGCACCAGGCGGATCCCTGGCAATCGGAAAGCGAACCGCCCCAACAGCATGTCGTACTATGCGGCTTCGGCCGGGTCGGGAGTGCGCTCGGAAAAGCGTTGGAGGCCTTCAATTTTCCGTATGTGGTTATCGACCGTGATCCGGACATCATTCGTCGGTTACAGATCCGAGGCACGCCCTGTCTCTATGGCGACGCCTCCCACCGCGAGCTGCTTATGAAGGCTCGAGTAGCGGACGCGTCCCTGATCATCGTGGCGCTACCTGAAATAGAGCCCGCCGCGCTGGCGGTCAGTCGCATCCGCGCCATCAATCCGAAAGTTCCGATCTTGTCCCGTGCGCACGGACAGGCTGAAGCTGGAAAGCTCGACGCGGTCGGATCAACTGAGGTCATTCAGCCGGAAGTCGAAGCGGCGGCAACGTTGATTCGGCATGCCCTGAATTGGTTTGCGGTACCGAAAGACCACATTCTGGCCTATGTGGAGCAGTACCGGCAGTCCATGGAAGCGAAGCGGACAAGTTAAAGGCGCACCACACTCAAGATGGAAGTAAGAGCTGGCGGCCGCCTCTGACCCTCAATTCGAACGCGCTCCCACTTCATCCAGATGGCGCAAGAGGTCGGCAGGATCTTGATAGACACGGTAGGCGCCGGCCTGCTGAAGCTCCTCACGCCCGTACCCCCCAGACAACACACCGACCGCCAAAGCCCAGGCCCTGCGGGCAGCCAGCATGTCCCACACGCTATCCCCCACGATCACGCATTGGTTCATCGATACCTTGAGCCGTTGGGCCGCGGCCACGAAGAGGTCCGGGTCCGGCTTCGCATGCCGTACGTCGTCGCGAGTGACCACAGGCACGTCCGGGAACAAGTTCAAAAGTTTGAGCGTGGGCTGGGCACTTTGCAAACGCCCGCTGGTGGCAATGGCATACGGCACACGACGCGCCGAGAGCTCCGCCAACAGTTCCAATGCACCCGGTAACACGCGTAACGAGCCGGCCTGCCGGCGATAGGCCTCGGCATGGGTGCGCTGAATCCGCTCAACTTCTTCTGAAGATAGAACGCGCCCGATCTCCCGAAGAAACGCCGACAACATGAGACCGCCGCTCATGCCGATCTGTCGGTGGATTCGCCACACAGCCAGTTCAATTCCGGCGCCTTGCATGGCTTCCCGCCAAGCCAGGACATGCTGGTAGACGCTATCCACCAGGGTACCATCCAGATCGAAGAGAAATGCTAAGGAGTCGCGGCTCTGTGATGTTGTCATAGCTTGTGGTTCCATCGGATTATAATTTCGCCTCCTTCGGGAGCTATCAGAACGATCCAACCACTCGATAGAAACCGAGCGATCGGCCCAGATCTTTCATATAGAGCATCCTGGTAGGAAGTTCCACTGAGTCATGACCCGCGTTTCGTGCTCGAAGCCCAGTACGCTTATTGAGGCAGTACGCAGCACGAACAGCCTCCCCGCCTCAGGCGGCAGACCAAGCCAGCATGCGGTGAGGATGCGCAGGATATGGGCATGAGCGAACAAGGCCACGTCGCCGCCGGATGCCGATGCCCGTTGGATCACCCGTTGGGCACGACCCCCAACTTGTTCGATCGATTCGCCCTTGGCGACGGAAGCCGTCCAGATCGACCATCCAGGCTGTTCCAATCGGATTTCCTTCGTCGTTTTTCCCTCATAGACGCCGTAGTCCCATTCGAGAAGATCATCGCTCATAGTTGCTCCCTCGCGATAACCGGCCAGTTCGCAGGTCTGGCGGGCGCGGCGTAGCGGGCTACAGAGCACCAATGTAAATCGTCGGCCGGCCAGAGATCGGCCCAGGGCGGCAGCCTGACGCTCACCCGTGGGAGTCAGCGGGATGTCGGTCCGGCCGGTATGCCGCTTAGCGGCGCTCCATTCAGTCTCACCGTGTCGGATCAGCCACAGTTCCTGACGTAACTCACTCATGTCTCTTTTCCCTTCGCTCTCTCCTATTAATCCGGCACTAGGAAATCCTAGCAGGATGTTGACAATTATTTTGCAAGGTGGCAACGCAGAAAATCCAAAAGCCCAAGACCATTTCACAAACGCCCGCAGACTGTTCAAAAAGGCTGTCCAGCAAGGCCGCAGCGAGGTCCACGACGCGAAGAATAATGAGCGTCATATCTGCGGACGGGCGCGAGTTGGTGAGCCCCGGTGTCTTAAGGGCGAGGCGTAACCTTTTTCACCCGCCCGCCCCGAGCTGCGCTGGCAGCTCGTGCCCGGTGGTTCGTTGAGGCCGTGAGCGATGCGAGAACGCCGCTGGGTGCCTTTTTCAACAGACTGCTGGACTACGCCTTGTTCCCCAACGCTCGATCAAGATTGAAGGCGGCACTGATCAGCGCCAAATGGGTGAAGGCTTGCGGGAAATTACCGAGCGCTTCACCGCCGGTTCCGATTTCCTCAGCATACAGGCCCACATGATTGGCATAGCCTAACATCCGTTCGAACAAGAGACGCGCTTCATTGAGCTTGGCGCGATCGACACGCCCGGCCCTGGCCAACGCCTCCACCAGCCAAAACGTGCACATGTTGAAAGTTCCTTCTTTTCCATGCAGGCCGTCTTCGCCCGTTTCACTGTTGTATCGATACACCAGCCCATCCGAAACCAATCCACCGTGCTTCGGCGATCGATTGATGGCCGCTAAGGTATCGAGCATCCTCGGATCGTTCGGCGAGAGGAAAAACACGAGCGGCATGATGAGATTGGAAGCATCCAACGAATCGCTGTCGTAATGCTGGACGAACGCTCGGCGTTCGGCGTTCCATCCCCGCTGCATGATCTCCTCGTACATCTGATCCCGTACGCGCAGCCAACGGGCGCGATCCGCCGGGAATGACCGCTTGTCGGCCAAGCGAAGACCTCGATCCATCGCGACCCAGCACATTAATTTGGAGTAGACGAACTGCCGGCGTCCGCCCCTGGTTTCCCAAATGCCTTCATCCGGCTGCTGCCAGTTGTCACAGAGCCAGTCGAGCCGATGCCTGATTCTCATCCAGGTGTCGTGACCGATCGGCATCACATGCTTGTTGTACAGATAGACGGCGTCGAGTAGTTCACCATAGATGTCCAGCTGCAACTGGTTGTAGGCGCCGTTGCCGATCCGAACCGGTTTCGCGCCGCGATAGCCGTCCAAATGGTCGAGCGTCTGTTCCGTCAAATCGTGACGTCCGTCGATTCCATACACGATCTGCAGTGAGCCATCCGCCTCGACCTCCTTCGCGCGCGCCGCCAGCCATTTCAGGAAACGGTCCGCTTCCTCGGTGAATCCGATTTTCAGAAAGCCATAGACGGTGAAGGCTGCGTCGCGCATCCAGGTATACCGATAGTCCCAATTGCGGACGCCACCGGGGGTTTCCGGCAGACTACACGTGGGCGCGGCCACGATGGCGCCGGTCGGCTCGAACGTCAGCAGCTTCAGGCAGAGGGCCGAGCGATAGACCATTTCCCGCCATCGACCGGTGTAGGTGCAACGCGAAAGCCAATGACGCCAATACTTGACGGTGTGCTCGAACAATTCATCCGCTTCAGCGGACGATGGCCAAGGGCCACAGTCGTCTCCCGCTCCGATGGGACTCAGCACGAAGACCGCCGTCTGTTCCTCCTCCAGCCTGAACGCCGTTGAAGCTCCCCGATCGTCTATCGTGAGCGGGATATCGGTCGCCAATCCGAGATTGATATCAGGAGAATGGAAACTGGCCCCTTGCTTCGTCACGCGCGTATGGTGAGGCGTTCGGGCGTAATTGAAGGCCGGATGGCAGCGAACTCGAAACTCCATGCTCCCTTGTGTCACGCGGACCCGGCGCATCAGTTGATGCTGCCATGGTGAATCAGACGGCAGACCGGCCGGCATAAAATCCAGAATCTCGGCGATGCCGGTCGGTGTATGGAAGCGCGTCACAAGCACGTTGGTATCAGGCCAGTAAAGTTGCTTCGGAGAGAGGTCCGTGTCGACAGCGGTGATCTCGAACCGGCCACCTTTCTCATCGTCGAGAATGGCTGCAAATACGCTCGGCGAGTCGAAATGGGGTATGCAGAGCCAGTCGATCGATCCGTTCAGCCCGACAAGCGCCGCCGTGCGCATGTTGCCGATTAAACCGTAATCTTTGATCGGTAGATACGCCATGATCTCAAGACGGATTGTCTGCTACGACTCTGCCCAACGACACATCGCATTCTTTAATCATTTTACGCCTACCATTTATCAACACGTCGGATAACCACGTACAGGCTCAGCATCGTCACCATCGAATACCGAGTCATGACTTCCAGAGATCGATCACCGTCCCGTTTTCGTTCAGCTCCACGGTGATCATCGTTCCTTCTTTAATAGGTCGGGCTTTCACTTCGAGACGCTCAAGCGGAAACACCTTTTCACCTTCCGGAGTCCACAGCTTGATTTGTTTCTTAGCCCTGCCGACATAAATCAGCTTTCCTGACACCAACCGATGAGATTGCGTATGGCCTTTCATGTGGTAGTCGATGACCATGTTCTCTTTATCCAGCCAGAGATCCATTTCGTCTCCCACCGCGATGCCGCGAGGCGCGGTTTTGATGCTCAGCCGATAGATGGCGAACGGGCCTTTGACAAAGACCACGCCGGACGCGATCTTTTCCACCGTGCCATGCGTTTTGACTCTGTAGCCGGCTTTGGTTTTCGGCTGCTTGTCAAAGCTCATTTCGACAACAAGTCGATGAATATCGATGACCTTTCCTGCTTCGTTCAGCTCGATCGTCACAGGCGCCCCTTCTTCCATGGATGCCAACTTGGATCGTCCTGCCTGTACGTCAAAGGCTTTCTCTCCCTCAGGTGTCCAGAGTTTGATTTCTCGTCGATCGTCGGCCGTATAGGCCAGCGCGCCCGAAACATAGCGATGGGAATGAGCCGGTTCTCCTTTTCGATGGACGTCGATCACGGCATTGTTGTTATTCACCTGCATCTCTACCTCTTCACCGACTTTCAGCGTCTGGGAACCAGGCAATGAAAAGGTCATCGATCCCCAAGACGTTTTCACGGTGACGAGGCCGGATTGCACCTTCGAGACGACTCCGCTGACCTTCATCTGGGTGGCTGCTCCTGAATTCGTTTCTTCGTCGGCAAACCCGTAGGGAGCCCACACCAAAAGGGTCAAGACCATCACGCCGAGACCCACGATCTTGTTCATCACTATTCCCCTCCGTATGTCGGTTATGGGTTTTTGTGCCTCTTGCAATAGCCTGTTCACGAAATCCTCCCTGGTTGGTGTGTGAAACCGATTGTTCTCCGGCTCATATGAACGTCACCCCGAGACTGGATAGTTATATGCCAGAGCGGCTTCGTGCTACAACCGCGAAGGCATGAGCGGGGAAAGAATCGCGCGAGATCGATTTTTTACGCCGACGTGGTGAGACCGGTGGGCGACTGCCTGCTTCCAGCACAGGCCGACAACAAATTGCCATCAAACATTTTGCAAACGTGTTGCTTACTCACCTCGTGTCTCCACAGCAAGATTACAGACGCAGCGGCTTGATCGGCGACAGGACCGCCGCCGGATCGTTCTTCCACACCGACTCGTCAGCATCGACATAGAGTTCCACTTCGTTCCCATCGGGATCTTTCAGATACAGACTCTGGCTCACCGTATGATCACTCATGCCGTCGATCGCGATCCCTGCTTCTCCCAGCTCTCGTTTGGCTTGGCGTAACTCGTCAAGACTGTCGCCGACTTTGATCCCGATATGGTAGAGACCTCGCCGCCTTCCAGAAGTAGGGCCGGGCGCATCGCCCACTTGGATGAGCAACAGTTCGTGATGCGTGCGACCTGATGTGAGCGCAGCGGCCGCCCCATTAAAGATCCGCCCGACTTCTTTGAACCCGAGGAGGCCGCGATAGAAGGCCAGCGACTGTTCAAGATCCTTCACGTAGAAGACGACATGACCAAGGTAATGGGCTTTCATCTGACTCACTCCTTGTTGGGAATGGACTGCGTGAGTAATGCTTTGACCGCCGCGTGCGCCAGCACCACATCGGGGCCTCGTTGCAGGGCGTCGTAGTATTGCCGACCGAATCCTTCACCCTCTTCCGTTGGTATCAGGAGCGTCCGCACAGACGCAAACAGAGCTGGGATTTCCTCCCGGGATGATGAGTCATCCGATTCGCCGAGTTCATCGAGCTTGGCTATCAGTTGAGACAGCGGACGCAACCAGGCGAACCAGGCATCGTTCAACACCAGCTGCAGAAACGCTCCATTGGAGGAGATACGTCCATGCACGCGCTCATAGGCCACCCGCTCATCGTCCAGCAAAGCTTTGTGCAGACGAAGCAGGGCGCGAAACAGATTGTCCAGAGAGACGTCTCTATCCCTTTGGTCCGGCATGATCATGATTCCTCGTAAGGACCAAACTCGTTACCCGGTCGGCTCACTGTCGAGTTGATGGGCCTTGCGCCCACCCCGAGCAAGCGGGTGCTCAGGGAGCTGACCGCCGACAATCAGTTTCGCCATGTCTGGACTTTTCTCGTCCAAATCTTTCGCTATGGTCCTGTGCA
>JBKKBQ010000169.1:0-6114 GCA_046714015.1 Nitrospira sp. | reverse complement strand
GTAGAAGATGATGCAGTACCAAGTCCGACAATCCGACCGGCACTCCAAAGGCCGCATCGGCCTGCTCACCACCGGGCATGCAGAGGTCGAAACACCGGCCTTCATGCCGGTCGGCTCGTTGGGACCGGTCAAGGGGCTCGAACCGGAGGATCTGCAGAGTCTAGGGTTTCGACTTATCCTCAATAATGCCTATCACCTATACTTGCGCCCCGGTCACAAGATCGTGGCCGAAATGGGGGGGCTCCATGCCTTCACCGGTTGGCCGGGAGCGATCCTCACGGACAGTGGCGGGTTTCAGATTTTCAGTTTAGCGAAGTTGTGCGAGATCACCGACGAGGGCGTCACGTTTCAATCGCACATCGATGGGTCGTCGCACTTCATTACGCCGGAAAAGGTGATCGAAATCGAAGAGGCGTTGGGAGCCGATATCATCATGGTGCTCGATCAGTGTGTGGCGTTGCCTGTCGGTCGAGAGATCATCCAGGAAAGTGTGCGCCGAACGAAGCTCTGGGCTGAGCGCTGTCAGGCAAGCAGGCGACGAACGGATCAGGCCTTGTTTGGCATCGTACAGGGTGGATTGGAAGCGGACTTGCGCGTAACCTCCGCAAGAGAGTTAGTGAGATTGGGGTTCGACGGCTACGCGATCGGCGGGCTGTCGGTCGGAGAGGGGAAGCCCGACATGTATGCGATGCTCGATGTGATGGTTCCGGAGTTGCCGGACAACAAGCCGCGGTACCTCATGGGGGTCGGACATCCGGAAGATCTGCTTGAAGGGGTGGCCCGGGGTATCGATCTCTTCGATTGCGTCGTTCCCTCGCGTCATGGCAGAACAGGCTCTCTGTTCACGACAACAGGTCGGGTTGTCATCAAACAAGCACAGTATGCCGAGGATGACCGACCGATCGATCCTGATTGCACCTGTCCGGTATGCCGTCGATACTCACGGGCCTATTTGCACCACTTGTTCATGGTCAAAGAAATGCTGGGAGCACGGCTCAATACGATTCATAATTTATGGTATTTCTCAGACTTGATGCGCCGAATACGAAAAGCCTTGGCAGAGGGAACGTTCCCTGAGTTTCGGGAAGAGTTTTATCGCAACCAGAACCGACAGCCGGTGATGGCTGGCTAACCGGGATGTGAAGAATCGTACGGAGAATTGCATGGGAACGGACATGCATAGAAGAAGGGGATGGATTCGATGTTGATGGAATCGATTGCATGGGCTGAGGGGACGGGCGGAGGCGGATCACCCGCCAGCGGAGGGGCAGGCGGGATTCTATCACTGATCCCGTTCCTTTTGATCTTTATCATTTTTTATTTTCTTCTGATCCGGCCCCAACAGAAGAAGCAAAAGCAACAGCAGGCGTTGATGGACGCGTTGAAGAAGGGTGACAAAGTGGTCACGTCCTCAGGAATCTGGGGCACCATCACCAACATCGGGAAAGAGACCGTGACACTGCAGATTGCCGATAATACCAAGATCAAAATGCAGCGCGAGAATATCGCGCGAGTGCGTGGTGAAGAGGAAGATAAGGACAAGGACGCGTAATTCAATCGGGATAAGGGGTCACGGACGACATGAAAAAGGTAAGTGGACGGCTCTGGTTATTAACGCTTGTCATCGTGGGATCGATCGTGGCTTTTCTCCCGTCGTATCAGCCGGTATATCAAGCCTTACCGAATTGGCTGAAGGGGGTTATGCCGAACAAGGGCATCACGCTGGGGCTGGATCTGCAGGGCGGCATCCATATGGTCCTGGAGGTGGACGAGGACCGTGCCGTGGAGATCGCGGTGGACCGTTCTGCCACCGCGCTGCAGGATCTCTTGACCGAGAAGAAGCTCGCGGTCGACTCGGTCAAGCGAATCGGGCACGATCAAATCACGATTCAGGTGCAGAATGCCGATACCAAGGCCTCCGCTCAAAAACTGATCGACACTTTCCCTATTTTTGTCGAGAAGGAGTCGGCGGGGTCGGCGAGCGTCGTAGTGTGGGAGCTTCGTGAGCCAGAAACCAAGCGCATCAAAGATTCCGCCATCAACCAGGCGTTGGAAACCATCCGGAACCGGATCGATCAGTTCGGCGTTGCGGAGCCGATCGTTCAGCGCCAAGGGTTAAAGCAAATCGTCGTGCAGCTGCCTGGTGTCAAGGACCCAAAGCGTGCCAAGGATCTGATCAAGGAAACGGCGCTCCTCGAATTCAAAATGTTGGACGAAGACATCCACCTTGATCTCCCTGCGCGTGTTCCCAAAGACAAAGAAGCCGAGGTGATCCAGCAGTTTACCGGCAAACTGCCGGAGAGCGACCAGATTCTATTCGAGCGAATGGTCGACAAGGACACGGGTGTCGAGTTTCGCATGCCCTATGTCGTCAAGAAGAGGGTCATGTTGACCGGTGATGTGCTCAGCGATGCGCGTGTCGCCATCGGTCAATTCAACGATTCGTATGTGTCCATCACGTTTGACTCCAAGGGAGGGCAGGAATTCGAACGGATTACCGGCGAGAACGTCAAGAAACGTATGGCCGTCGTCCTAGATAACACCATCTACTCGGCGCCGGTTATCCAGGAACGTATTTCAGGGGGACGTGCGCAGATCACGGGGACCTTCACTACGCAGGAGGCCAATGATTTGGCGATCGTTCTACGGGCCGGGGCTCTCCCGGCGCCGTTGAAGATTGTGCAGGATCTGACGGTTGGTCCATCCCTCGGCCAAGATTCTATCGATAAAGGGGTCAGGGCGACGCTCATCGCCGGGGCGATGGTGGTGATCTTCATGATCGTATATTACCGCCTTTCCGGGCTGATCGCGGACTTTGCCTTGGTGTTAAATCTCGTGTGTCTGATGGGGGCACTGTCCGCCGTGACCGCCACGTTGACCCTGCCGGGAATCGCCGGCATCGTGCTGACGATCGGCATGGGCGTCGATTCGAACGTCTTGATTTTTGAGCGTATTCGCGAAGAGCTGCGCGGCGGAAAGGCGCCGCGATCCGCCGTCGATGCGGGTTACGATAAGGCGTTATTGACGATTATCGATTCGCACGTGACGACGCTGATTACCGGAGTCGCCCTGTTTCTCTTCGGGACCGGGCCGATCAAGGGGTTTGCCGTGACGCTATGCTTAGGCATTGCCATCAACCTCTTCACGGCGTTAGTCGGGACGAAAGTGATTTTTGATCTGTTGTATCATCGACGAAAAGTTGAGGCGTTGAGCATCTAACCATGAAGCCGTCAGCGATCAGCCTTCAAGGGGAGACTCAGGGTTATCAAAAGGGAGCGCGCATGTTAGAGATTCTCGGGAAGACCAACATTGACTTCATGGGCAAGCGCAAGTTCTCCTTTCTTTTTTCAGGGATCATGGCCTTGCTCGGGCTCATCGCACTGGTCCAGATTGCACGGGGTTCCGCCAATCTGGGTATTGACTTTGCCGGCGGGACGGCCGTCCAGCTCAAGTTCGAGCAAGCGGTCCGGATCGATGAGGCCCGTAAGGCGCTGGAGAGCAACGGCCTGAGTGATGCGGAGCTGCAGGAATTCGGACAAGACAACAAGCTTCTCATTCGGGTCAAGGCTTCCACGACGATCGAAGAGAAGATCGCGGAACGTGTGGTGGGAATCTTTGCCAAAGAGTTCCCGGCCAACAAGTTCGTGGTCGACTCAACCACTGAGATCGGGCCGACCATCGGGAAGAAGCTGCAGGAGGATGCGCTCGTCGCGATCGTCGTCTCATTTGCGGGTATTATCCTGTACATTGCGGCACGGTTCGAACTCCGGTTCGGCATCGCCGCCGCATTGGCGACGTTTCATGACGTCTTGGCCGTGCTCGGGGTCTTCTATATCTTGGACAAAGAAATCACTCTCCTGATCGTGACGGCGCTCTTGACGCTGGCCGGATATTCCTTAACCGACACGGTCGTCGTGTTCGATCGGATCAGGGAAAATCTGAAGTTGCGGCGTCGAGAAAGCGAAGAAGCGACGATCAACGCCGCCATCAATCAGGTATTGAGCCGTACGATCGTCACCAGTTTGACCGTCGTGCTTGTCCTGATCCCATTGACCCTGGCTGGGGGAGAAGTTCTGCACGATTTCTCGCTGGCGCTGCTTGGGGGTGTGATTTTCGGCACCTATTCCTCGGTATTCGTTGCCAGCCCACTACTCCTCTTGTGGCCAGGAGCGTCGGGGCGACTCTTGAAACGGTCATAGCCCGAATCTGTTGATGTGTCGACTTGTCGGAAATCGAAGGTATTCATCAGATCGTAAGATCAACAGATTCTGAAATTCGTCCAGGTCATGTTTGGCGGTCTAGAAATTCGAGATCCAGCCGCAGTATGCTGAGGTAGCTCGCCCTTCAAAGGCACCTGTATGAATCTCTGGAGCCGGTCTCACAGCCTCCAGCAGAAGATCATCGCCGCGATTGTGATGGTCGGTCTCCTGCCGCTTACCCTTCTGCTTGCCCTCATCTATATAGAAGAGCGACGCGCCCTGCGGGAGTCGACCGGGGCGAATTTCAAAGAAGTGGCCGTCGAAGCCGCCCGTCGGATCGAGATGCATGTGACTCGAGGTATGAACGAAGCCCAACAGCTTGCGACGGCACCCTTTCTTCGCACCGCCGTCTCGGAGGCCAATCGAACGTATGAGGGCAAAGACGCTCAGAGTATTTCTGAAATCATCAAGGATTGGCAACAACGATGGGGGCAGCGCGACAAGCGAAGCGAATTTCCGCTGTTCGTCAACCGGATCGTGACCAACTACTTGATTCGATGGCACGAGATTCGAAAGTCGGACTATGTCGGCATTTTGGTCACCGACGGACAGGGAGCCTTGGTCGTCAGTTCAATTCCCCAAGTGGAATATTCCTACGCCAAGACCGGCTGGTGGCAGGCGGTGGTCAAGGGAGGTCGTCAGCAACCATATGTCAGCGACATCGCATTTGATCCGTCGTTTGGGACCCACGTGGTCGTCGTGGCTGCTCCGATCCTGGACGATCAACGACGGGCTGTGATCGGAGTCGTGACGATCCTGCTTCGGCGTGACACCTTGTTCCAGTCCATCGCCGAGGGTTCCTTCGGCGTGACAGGCCATGCCATGCTGTTCGCCTCAGACGGGAGTGTGGTGATTTGCCCGGTCCTTGCACCCGAGGCCCACTCGATCGATGCCGACTTGATCAGTACGCTGGGGGCTTCGAAACCAGGATGGGCAGTGGCCGCCGACGATTCGCACGGAAACAAGCGTACCCTGATCGGGTTTGCACCGGTGCGGTTTGCCGATCCGCTGGCGACAGGCAGTATCGGAGGGAAGCGCTGGATTACAGTGGTGCGCCAAGATCCATCGGAAACCTTTGCCCCACTAGGCGAGCTGATGGCCAAGGTCTTGTTATTCGGCATGCTGGTGTTGGTCGTGCTCTCGGGAACGGGAGTGATCGTAGCCCGCCGAATCGCTCGGCCGATTCAGGTGTTGCATGACGGCGTGCAGCAGATCGGGAGCGGGCGATTGGAGCAACGGTTGGAGCTCAGGACCGGAGACGAAATCGAAGGGCTGGCCCAGGCCTTCAATCAGATGGCGAGCAATCTGCAACGTTCGTTCGGACAGATCGAACAGCGGATGGCGGAGGTTCGACAGGTAGAGGAGAAATATCGGGATCTGATCGAACATGCTCCGGAAATGATCTGCCAACTCGATCGGGCCGGCCGGCTGGTGCACGTCAATAAGACCGGTCTCGATAAACTCGGCTATGCCTCCGACGAAATGCTCGGCATGAAGCTATGGGATTTTGTTCGTAGTGGGCAGGAAGCAGAGGTGCTGCACTTTCTGGAGCGGCTCGTTTCACACGGACACAGCTCGATGGATACCGTGCTGTCGGCCAAGGATGGCCGGCTGGTGGATGTGGAGGTTCACGGGACCGCGCTCTTCGATCAAGAGCGCGGCGGGCTGATTCACTCGCGTGCCTTCGTCCGAGATGTGACCGAGCGACGTCGGTTAGAGCAGGAGATCGAGCGGTACACCGTTGGATTGGAACAGGCGGTGTCGGAGCGCACGCAGCAGTTGACGGTCTCGCAAGCCCGCTATAAGGCCTTGTTCGACTTTGTGGCCGATTCCGTGTTCATGGTGAGCGCAACCG
>JBKKBQ010000168.1:0-3518 GCA_046714015.1 Nitrospira sp. | reverse complement strand
ACCGGGAGCGCGGCTGGCCTATCGTTGCTCCGTTCATTGTCCGCTGGATGATCTCCCTGAGGTGCAGCACGCGATCCGACCGCACGGCCTTCTGTACGCCACGCTCTGTGAATTTCAGACCCGGGCGCTGTTGCCTGATGCTGAGGATGCCTCGGCGATCCTCGGTATCGTCGGAGTCAACGGACAGTTCAAGATCGAAGCGCGCCTGAATCAAGCACCCCTCCCGGAAGACGCCATGGCTCCATGGTTGGAACGGGTGATCGGGCATCCCGTTGCGTATGCGCCGCTGCCCGCCTTTGTGTGACAAGATGTTGATTTGAGCATCTTAAGAATTCCTCCCCGTCGTAGTGTGGGCTGCCGCAGGATTCAGTATTTTTATTGAACAATCACACGGGATTTCGCACAGTGGAGCCATGAGTCCTCTGGCAAGGGTTCAGTCTCTTCTGGCCAAACCGTTCATGCCGGCCGTGTTCTTCCTCTCCGGGGTGACCTACGATACGCTGACGCTCACTCGAATCGACCGGCTGTTGGATAACTTGATTCTGCTCCTCTATCTGGTCTTACTGGGAGCCTTGATCGTCTTGACCGGACGATTAGGAATTAAACCTCCACCCGATCGCGAGCAGCAGACATCGCGTTCCCCTTTCATTCGCTGGGCATTGGCGAGCCGTCCGTACTTCCCCATGGCAAGTCAATTTCTGTTGGGTGGTCTTTTCAGCGCCTATGCGATCTTTTATTCGCGAAGTGCCACGTTTACCGGCACCGCGGTCTTTTTTGCCCTACTGATCATGCTTTTGGTGGCCAACGAGTTTTTGCGTGACCGCTTGTCGAATCTCCGACTCCTGGTCGGTCTATACGGGGTGGTCAGTTTCGCCTTTTTCACGTTCTTTTTGCCCGTCATGACAGGCTACATGAACGTAGTGGTCTTCTTAATCGGAGCGGGTGTCAGCGTGGCGGTGAGCTTGTGGATCGTTCAGCTCATCTATCGCAATAATCCCGAACGATCGAGACAGGAAGCGACCAGGGTCACTGTGCCGACGGTTGCCTGTATCGCCCTCCTGGTGGGTTTCTATTTTATGAATTGGATCCCGCCCGTGCCGCTCTCGTTGAAATTCGGCGGGATGTATCATGAGATCAAGCGAACCGGCGACCAGTTTGATCTCTCCTTTGAGAGGCAGTGGTATCAGGTCTGGAAACGTTCGGATACGACCTATCCCTCGAATATGCCGATCTATTGCTTCACCGCCGTCTTTGCACCGGTCGATCTCAACACCACAATTTATCACCATTGGTACTTCCGCCCGAACAGCGAGAGGCCGTTCATGCATGCGGATCGAATTCCCATCAAGATCTCGGGGGGGCGCGAGGGCGGTTATCGAGCCTATAGCTTCAAGCAGCGCCTTGATCCAGGCGATTGGCTGGTCGATGTCGAATCCCAAGATGGGCGTATCATTGGGCGCGTCTCGGTTATGGTGGTGGAGCAGGGGGAGACTCAACCGACGCTGACGACCGTGTCGTATTGAACGTTGATGATGAACCGGCTGAGTGGCCTCACGTTACTTGATGAACGGGAAGGGGATGGACGCATAGCCCAGAAAGGCGACCATGTCGTCTATAACATGCGGCTCTATCTGAACAAGGGAGACGAGGTGTTGCTCAATGAAAAGCAGGCAGAGCATGTGCCGAAAGACCAGATGCGGATCCAGGACGGCATCACGATCATTGATCGCACTGTCAGACTAGGTCGTCGGGAAGTGATGACCGGCATCGAGCATGCGCTGATTGGCATGAAAGTCGGCGGCTATCGGAAGGCGCGTATCAGTCCCCACTTGGCCTATCGAGACAACGGCATTCCAGATCTTATTCCGCCTCATGCCGTGCTGGTTGCAGAGATTTGGTTGCGGGCGGTGATGGAAAAGGCGTAAAGTTCTGACTCTATGAGCCAGCGGACGCTTTCTCCTTGCCCATCGAGCCCTAATTGCGTGTCGACGCAAGCGACTGATGAGAGCCACGTTATTGCGCCGTTCTCATACAGGAAGCCTCGCGCCGAAGCCAAGGAAGCGTTGAAAGCGGTGCTCACCACATTGCCTCGGACCAAGCTCGTCGATGAGGACGAGTCCTATCTCCACTACGAGTTCACCAGTCTGCTCCTCCGCTTCATCGATGACGTGGAGTTCCGCTTCGAGGAAACCACGAAGACGGTTCACTTTCGTTCTGCTTCCCGCACGGGCTACAGCGATCTTGGCGTCAACCGGAAACGCATGGAACAGGTGCGGGCGTTGGTGTCTGGGAAACTTTGAATATTTCGGTAATCTCTTTGGCATGGTTCACCCTCCTGTCATGCTCTCGGAACGAGGGGGCTGGGTCATGGGATTTAAGCGTAAGCACTCGTGGGTCGATGTCGGCCGGTTGCAGCGTGGCGCGCTCACGGCCAAACATTATTTCAATCAGTCTTGAGGATCGAGAGCGATTGACCCATATCCTCGACGATCATGTCCAGAGCAGTTTTTCTCACCGTTAGAGATTGTCGACTCTCACGCGTCGCAGTCCACACTCGCCTCTTGTTCCTTACCTGCAGAATTAAGACACAAGTGCGATAGCGATAATCTATCTGCAGGGCGAGTCGATCCGGCGGCGAGCTGGTCCTATAAGTCAGATGTTTATGGTTTTGGTCCCAGTCGGCTCGTGTGCTGAAAAACGCACTTGGGGCAAGTGTAATGAATGAATTGATTGCCGCCCACTAGCCGCTTCTTCATGAGCACTTTACACCAGGTGCAGAGGCGATCAGGTAATTCTGACTGAGAGATGTCTGGGGCGGATTCCATGGGACGTATTGTTCCTGAGCGTCGAGACCTTGTCAACCGATTGCCCCTGCCATTTTCCCTAGAGCAAAAATTTTTCCTGTGTTTCACGTGCGCATGAAACAAATCATGGTATAGTCCACGCATGATAGTGCCCGTCAACACAACCCTCTTTCAGAAAGGGAATCAACCTCTATGAATACCTCGGCCAGTTCCGAGTCCACGATCTTACCATCCAACGCCCCTGCGGCTGCTGCCCGACCTGTCCAGGACATGGTGGGAAGCGGCAAGGCATGGGGGCTCTGCACGGCTGTTGACCTCCACGATTGCAATCCCGAACTTATCCGTGATGCGGACTATATCAAGCGCTACGTCGTTGAGCTCTGTGAGCTCATCGACATGAAGCGCTTTGGGGAGTGCCAGGTCGTCGATTTTGGCGAAGGGCCTGTGGCCGGCTATTCCATGGTGCAGTTGATCTCCACCTCGTTGATCAGCGGCCATTTCGCCAATGAAACCAATCACGCCTACCTCGACATTTTCAGCTGCAAGGGGTATGATCCCACGGTCGTCGAGTCGTTTTCGAAGGAGTTTTTCGGCGCCCGTCGTAGTGTTGCGACCGCCACTCTTCGATACTAGAGATCGCATTCGCGCTGATATCACTTCGGGGGGCGCACAATCGGCGCCCCTCGAATGGTTTAATATCGGCATCATGAGTGT
>JBKKBQ010000167.1:0-14314 GCA_046714015.1 Nitrospira sp. | reverse complement strand
AGGACAAAGTTCACGAACTGGTACGGCTCCTCACCACCTTTCAATACGATTCACGTCTCTATGTGATCCCTTTTGGGGCAATCCAGCGGGAGATCATTCTGAGCGCACCCGCCCCGCTCAGGATCGTCCTGTACCGACGGATGATGATCCGAATCGCCGAGGAGCTGGCGAGGAAAGAGCAGTGTTGGGCGCTCGTGACCGGCGATAGCCTCGGTCAAGTGGCCTCCCAAACGCCTCAGAACTTGTGTGTGATTGAAGCAGCAGCGGAGCTGCCGATCCTGCGGCCACTGATCGGCATGGACAAACGCGAAATCATCGACGAAGCCAGACGTCTCGGCACCTACGAGATATCGATAGAGCCGGACCAGGACTGTTGCAAGCTGTTTGTGCCTCCCCATCCGAGCACCAAAACCCGCCTTGACGATGTGCTGAAAGTCGAACGCATGATCGATGTCTCCGCCTTGGTCAAACGAGGGGTAGAGAACGCGGAGTTGACCGAGTTGTCATTCCCCACTTCACCTGCGTAACTCGTACGTTTTTTCTGCTTAGAAGAGGAGATGGGTTAATCGAAGACTAGTATGGCGGAGAGGGTGGGTATTCGAAGTCGCGTTCGCCGAGGCGCACACGCTCCTACTGAGGGGGCCAGCCCCCTCGTATGCTCCCCACGCGGGGGAACTTTCCCCTGCGGACCCTCTTGTTCGAATCCCACCTTCTCGGTTGTTCTTATAGCGATGGATTGGTTAGGTAGATTGAGTAACCACGGCCGTTGAATGGCGGAGAGGGTGGGATTCGAACCCACGGTCGAGTTACCCCGACAGCAGTTTTCGAGACTGCCCGATTCGGCCGCTCTCGCACCTCTCCGTTATGGTAGATCGTCGGCTGGTTAGATTATCGAGCAGGTGAGGAAAACATGCTCGATGAGCGTGCCGAGCTTACCTTGGTCGATGCAGTTTTGCAATGGCTTCTCTTTGTCCAGCACTCATCCTCAGTCATGACGCACAGCCTTCTCTTTCAACACCCTCCTCAGCTCTACCATCGCCAGCGTGTCTCTCTCGCAATAGCGCAACAGCGCCTCCCGTATGGAGTTCCGTTCCACCCAATCAGTTTCAACAAACACCATGCGGTAGTACTCCGCCGCGGCCTGCCCTCCTTCTTGAATCGTGAGATCGGCATAACCCAGCGACGGCACCACTGCCGGCAAGACAGACTTAATCGAATACGATCCATTAAAGGCGGGATGGTAATAGTGATTCCTGATAACGGGGAGCAGATCCCATAGCCGCTTCAGAATCGAGTTTAATGCCGATTTGAATTCCGGAAAGGCCTCTGCTAACTGGCGAATGAGCGATTCCTCATAGGCTGAGTAGACGACAATGCTTCCGGTTTCACCAAGCGATTCGATGAGAGCCTCAACCCAACGCCTGCGAGGATCTGACGCCTCACCGTGAAGGAACTCCTGGTGCATTATTTCACCGGACGCGAGTTGAATGTGGTTGGACCACTGTACCGGAAGAGACTGATAGGGTCTCGTGGAGGGAAACCGCGGCAGTGCCAACATGACGGTTTCGGCATCGAGATGATGTATGGGATAGCGTACGGAATGAAGAATCCGACCCAATTCAGACGACATCCATTCGACGTTATCTTTGACCTTTCTTTGTACATCCGACAGCCTTGTGCTGTCCGGGATTTCGTCGATCGTCATGATGCCCTGCCGGATAAGCTGACTGGCGATCTCTTTCTTGCCCGGTAAATTATAGATCCAGCGCTGTGGTTTTCCCTTGGTGCAATGCGCCCAGAAGGGACATTCATAAGGAGTGTGACAATGCTGACCGGGCTCGATCATGGGTGGATCAGAATTCAGCAACGTGGCCTTCATCGCCGCCAATCGTTCCGGTACCCGCCCTCGACGATCTGTCACCGCTTCCGATACGTCTTCAACCGAGAAGAGCGCCTGCAGATCCACCTCCCCACCTTGGTAGAGATACCCCGTGTCGATATGCATCAAACAGGTCGCATCAAGCCTCAACCCGGCTCCTTGTACGACGTGGCTTTGTATGGAGAGGTCATCAAGGTGGACATCTTTCACCCTGGTTGATGACTTCACCTCGATCAAACGCCAGGATGACGATCCCCCCTCGCCATTCCGCACACGCTCCAAAATATCGACGCGCACAAGGACTCCTTCATGCTCGAACGCTCCTTCGAAAATGGCGAGAATCCCCGGATCTTGAAGCAGGGCGGCGGTTTCTGCGATTGCTGCTTCTCGCTGACGGAATCCCGACTTGACCAGTACACCACCGCGAAACCGCTGCTGCGCGAAAATCCCAATCTCGGTTCCCATATCCAAGATCGCCTGCATCGACGCGTCCGGCGGGGTGGCCAGCGCGGGCTGATGAATTTCCAGATAGAGACGCCTGTGACATTGCACGCCCGAAAGAAATTTCGATTTCGACAAGCGGGGTGGTGCGAACGTCGCGGGGGATCCGTTGAGAGCGTCGGGCATCATC
Source organism: Nitrospira sp. (assembly GCA_046714015.1). GTDB lineage: Bacteria > Nitrospirota > Nitrospiria > Nitrospirales > Nitrospiraceae > Nitrospira_D. Next base: position 11,804 of record JBKKBQ010000167.1, on the reverse strand, counting down.
ATACTATCCACGATTCGACCACCCATTTCTCAGATAGCGTGAGAAGGAACTCTGTTAGGATAGCGCCCCATGGGCAACGGTGTCACCCAGATCAGACGGTCCGTGATGATCCTGGCACTTCCCGTCACGCTCACCACGCTGCTCCAACGAGCTGAAGGCATTGTCGCGGTCTTCTTGGTCGGCGGGCTGGGTGCCACGTCAATCGCCGCGGTCGGCCTTGGTCAACTTCTGGCTTTCGTGGCCACCACCCTCATCTCCGGAATTTCGGTTGGGACGAATGTGATCGTCGCCCAGCTGTGGGGGGCGAGGCGCCGACAAGACGCGGGCGAGGCGGCCCGTCACTTCTTATGGCTTTCAATCGGTGTCTCGCTCCTATTGACCGGCATTGGGATAGCCGGCAATCAGTTCGTCATGCAGCAACTCGGCGCGGAATCCTCCGTCATTGCGCTCGCCCTCCCCTATTCGACCCTTATCTTCCTCGTGATTCCCTGTACCGTCCTCATCCAAGTCTTGTCGTCCATCCTCCAAGGCACAGGTGACACGAAGACCCCCATGTACGGTCTGATCGGTGTCAACCTCCTCCATGTATTCCTGGCCTACCCTCTCATCTACGGGTATTGGGGAGCTCCCGCATTGGGGCTCAAAGGTGCGGCGATCGCCGTCGGTTTCGCCGAAGCGACAGGGATGCTCTATCTCTTGCTGCGTTGTCGCCCCATCTTGAAGGAGTCGTCCACGCTGCGCCTGGACCTGATTCGATCGATCTGGGAGGTGGGCGCGTCGGTGTCCGGTGAACGCATCGTGCAACAGGCCGGCATCTTTATCTACACCAAACTCGTCCTCCTCTATGGCACCGTGGCCTATGCCGCCCATCAAGTGGGGCTGTCGATTGAATCCTTCTCCTTCCTTCCTGGCTATGGATTGGCCATTGCTGCCGCCACCATGGTGGGGCAAAGCATCGGAGCCGGCAAGTACACCAGAGCGAAATTGGAGAATTGGGAAGCCAACAGGCTGGCGATTGTGATCATGGCCGGTATGGGTATGCTCTTTTTCTTCTTTCCCTACACATTGCTTCGCGCGTTCACCACCGATGAAGCAGTGATCGAACTCGGAACTGTGTTTCTAAAAATCGTCGCCTTATTGCAAATTCCTCTGGCCCTCACCATGGTTTTAGCCGGATCGTTACGTGGTGCAGGCGATACCCGATTCATCATGGGTGCCACGATGATCGGCATGTGGGGTATCCGCGTGCCGATGGCGCTCATCGTCGCCCTCTGGCTGCACCTCTCGGTCTCTTACGTGTGGATGGCGATGATCACGGACTGGACGGTACGGATGGCGCTCTTACTGTGGCGTTATCAATCGGAACGCTGGCGACAGATTCAAGTCATTCGGTAAGACCGGCTCGCCTTTTCTATAATTGGCACGAAATCATGCCCCCTTCCGAGATTCGGACCAGGCATAGGCTGCACCGAAACAGACCCCGGCGACCGACGCCTGCATGAACGCGTCTTCCGCATGGATGGCAATAGACCACCAGACAACGGCAGCAATGAGACCCGAAACCGCCCCGAGAAGAACCTTCCCGCCTACAAGCTTAAGCCAGTCCGTAAAGACAATCCATGTGCTCATATACACCGCGCCGGCGACAATCGCCGCCCAGAGATGCATGAGATCGCGCTTGAAAAACCAGACTTGGATCGCTCCTGCGATCGCGCCAAGAATGATCCCCGTAATCGCTCGTTTTATTAAGACGGAATAGTGAAACGTTGGATCTGACAATTCATTTTCCCCCATGCGATCAAGCTCCGCTTCAAAAGCAGGAATCAGTCGATCATTGAATAGATATCCTCGACGACATCGATATCTGGTTAGGGCAGTTCATGTAAACGGAGCTACTTCGTATCCCTCCTCCAGCAAGAAGTGGCCTAGCTCCTTATCCCTGCCGAGCAGGACCGGATAAGGTTCCAAACTATCTGTGCTCTTCTCGGCCTTGTGGCAATACAACACGATTACAAAAAGCCCAGCTATAGCGTTTGCACAATTCTCAAGATTGGCTTCTGCAAAATGCAAGTCGCGATGATGCTTTACATCGTTGTAGCTCCGCCACCAACTCGGGTTCTTGCCCAATACCCAATCCTTCCACGGTTCGAATGTGAGACTATACCTGCGGAGCAGAACTTTCTCAGATGTGATCGATGTATGTGCGGTCAGGCAGACCCTGTAGTCGTCGATATTGCATCGCTTGGCCTTCTTATCAAGTATTCCGCATATGATCCCGTTCAGCACGTCGATCTCAGATCCGACAGCGAGGAGGAGTTTTGCAAACTCAATGGAGAACGCCTTGTAGTTCTGCGTCGAGAACCCGATGTACCGCGATGTTGCGGCGAAGTCGGCTTCCAGGGCAAGGAAGTGCTGCCAATATCGATACGAGGCCACGAGTTACCTACTATTCCGACTTCAGTGTCCTATCGGTTAAGCATTCCCCCGGCATATGTATGCTCAGACGAGCCATAGCTCATGCACGACCATAGCGTCTTTACTACTTGCCACAACAACCTATAACGGCTCATCAATAGAGCCACACCTGCCCACCGGATCGGAGCACAACACCAGACTGCGGGGTCACTTGTTCAACGCCAAACATCCAGCGGCGCTCGGGGCGGATGAGATATAACTTCACACTCTCAATAATCGATCCACCACTGGACTGCACCTCAGGTGGCGCGCCAAGAATCTGCTGCCAGGCTGAACGCCAGTGAGAAGGCCGCACATGAATGGGGTCGAAGCCATACCAAGCAGGATCAAGCCGAAAGAACTTAGTTCCATACTCAGTAGACAGTTTAGCCAGCCCTTCGTTCGCCCGCTCGGCTCTATAGAGAACCTCAGCGAGGGAAAGACGACAAGCCGGTGATAGTACGGACCGAAACGCCATAAATTTGATGTTCGAAAGGCGAGACACGCTGGCAAGCGGCAAGTCGGTGAGAACGATGTCGTTCGTGACAGCCTTCAGACGGATGAGCGCCTCCTCGACCCACCCTAGCGTTCGCTCAACCGAGAAGCCATACAAGATGTCATTGCCGACATCCGTCACGAGCCCCCTGGTGACCATCGGAGGACGACACTCCAATTCAGTCCATAAACCTGATTTGAGGATACTGGGCAACGTGCGAAACATAAAGTTGCTCGGAGCTCCATAAGATCGACCATGACCGAGCGCCGCCAGCACTTCGACCTCCGGTCCCCATACTGATCGAGCCGTTGAGACGATGGTCTGGAAACCACGTGTCAGATTGCTGGCACCAAGCGCAACGACGCGAACCATCGCTCTCGGTCAGATTACGGCGTAGGAGGACAAGTGGTTTGCCTCGTGTCGCGGCCCGGCCCTTGGGTGATTTCAATTCTCGCGACACCTTTGACATTGGCGCAGAGATCACCGAGTCCCGGCGTCACCAGACGAAACGGGCCACCATTTGCATCGGGCAGCGCTTCACCGTCGAGCTCATAGACAAGCACTCCATGTTCTCTTGCCTGCTGAAGCGTCAGGCAGGCGGAATATTTTCCATCCTCGGCATGAAAGGCAACATGGTCTGCTTCGATCGCTAGGGCCGGAACATCAAGCAGCCCTTTCAAGCGAATTCCCCGTCCCTTCATGCCCGGCATGACAGTGGCAATATCGATCTGATGCTCTACAGGCAATGCCGCGATGGCAGCACGGTCGAATGAGATCGGCTGAACGACGGCGCCTTCGATCCGGACCTGGCCTAGACCGGTCTGCTCCTTCTCCGTGATCGCCTTGATCATCGCTGTCAGGGCTTCGTTCACCGGTGTCGGAATGCCGAGATCGCGCCCCTTCCTGACGATAAAGCCGTTCAGGTAGTCGATCTCCGTTCGCCGCCCCGCCTTCCAGTCGTCGTACATAGACGTATGGATGTCGCGAATCTCCTGTGTCGCCTTCACGACTCGCTCCGGCATGTCCAGAGGCAAGGGCACTTTGAGCGTCGCCGCAACGGCCGCTACTTCTCCGACGATTTGCCGGATCACGGCCGTCATCTCTGGATGATCAAGCGCCTTCGCCACCTGATCGTCGATGAGCACAGTGATCGGATTGAAGACACAGTTCCAACACATTTTCTCCCATTTGCTGCGACGAATGTCTTTCACGAGCTGACAGGGAATGTTGGCCGAAGCGAAGATGTCACGGATCTTCAGCAGCCGCTCACTTTCATATCCCATCAATTCGCCGATCGCCACCGCTCCCTTCTTATAGTGGTCGATGACACCCGGTTCGGCAATTTTGGAGTAGATGTATGCGACGCCGCCCACGACGCAATCACGATTGATTCGAGCAATGAGCCGGTCCTCGGTATCAATGCCGTTCTGCAACGTCAGAATCACTGTCTTATCCGTGAGTACTGGTTCGATCTGATCCATCACCTCATCGAGATCGTAGGCTTTCACTCCTAGAACAATGAGGTCCGGTTTCGGGAATTCTCGAGCATCGGCTGCAACCGGTGGTCGGACGGTAAACGAACCACCGACACTACGAATCGTCAGTCCCTTCTGCTTGACCGCATCAAGCGTCTTTGGTCTGAGAAGAAAAGAGACATGAGGATTGTTCTTCGCCAGGTGTGCCCCGAAGAACCCGCCGACCGACCCGGCACCGACCACCAAGATCTGGTTCATGCTCTCATCCTCATGGTTGCGTGTGAACGGAGCCTACTATAGCATGCGATTGCGCGGGACGCAGCCGCTCTTGGGAGGCCGGAAACCTCATGTCGCTTGGTTCTGATCTTGGGATCGTGAAACAACACCTCGCCAATGCTCAGAGCATCACCGTCCTCACCGGCGCCGGGATTTCAGCCGACAGCGGAGTGCCGACATTTCGTGGCGCGGACGGCTTGTGGAAGAACTTTCGCGCGGAGGACCTGGCGACGCCCCAAGCTTTCGAGCGGGATCCTCGGCTCGTGTGGCAGTGGTACAACTGGCGGCGTGAGCTGATCGCCACAAAGCAGCCGAACGAGGCGCACAAAGCCATCGTCGAACTTGAGCGCCGCTGCCAGGATTTTTGGCTGATGACTCAAAATGTGGACGGGCTGCATCGAGACGCCGGCTCACAGAAACTCTCTGAAATTCATGGGAACATCTGGAAAGTTCGCTGCACCGGCTGTGGCCTGGTGGACAACAACCGCGATGTGCCGATTGCCATCCTCCCGTCCTGTCTCCGCTGCGGGTCGCTGCTCAGACCGCATATCGTCTGGTTCGGAGAATCCTTGTCTCCTGACGATCTCGACGACTGCTCCAGGGCGCTCAAACACTGCGACGTCTTGCTCGTCATCGGCACATCCGGCGTCGTCTATCCGGCCGCGGGGTTCGCATCCGTTGCCAAGGAAGCCGGTGCATTTGTCGCCGAAATCAATCTCGACCCCACCCCACAGGCCGCGCTGGTCGACATCGCACTCCAAGGCCATGCAAAAAACGTCGTACCGTTACTGCTCGAACCGATCTAGAAGCGGGAATACCTCTTCCAAGCTCTTGATGGTCCGAACACCTTCGCCGTGCTGTATTCCGTCACGATCTAATAGGATGGAGTGAATCCCGGCTTTCTTCGCACCCTCCACGTCGTCTCGCAGACTATCGCCGATATGCAAGGCCTCCTCCGGATCGACGGCATGCTTCTCCAACGCGAGGTGAAAGATCTTGGGAGCAGGTTTTGCAGCCTGGGCCAAACTCGAGATGGTCACCGTGTCGAATACCTCGGCGATCCCGAGTCCACGCATCACGGCAAATAGGCGGGAATCGAAATTTGAGATAATGCCCAATTCGAGCCCCTGCGCCTTCAGCCGAGACAATGTGGAAGCCGTTTCAGGAAACAACTGCCATGATCGATGATCCTCAAACACATGAAACACTTGATGGAAGAATTCATCGAATCGTTCGAACATGCCCACACGATAAAAGACGTTGTGAACGATATCGAACCACCACAGCCGTTCACTCTGTTTGATTCGCGCCGGTTCGGTTGCGGCAAAGACCGGCGGCGGGGCTTCGCGAAACGCTCGGCTGAACGACTGCTTGATCGCGACCAACGAGTCCGGCTTCTGTGGAAATCCGAATTCAATCGCATGGTGAAGATAGACCTCAGCGACCGACCCTTGCACGTGAAAGAGGGTATCGGCTGCGTCGAAAAACACCACTCGTATCGACGAACTCATGATAGATCTATCCTGCTCTCATTTAGGCAACCGAATCACCTGCCGAAATACATCGTGAATCCAATCACCTATCGACGGTTTTCTTGACAAAGCATACCCCCCTTGCTAGCTTCGAAGAAACTAAAAAGTGGGAGCGTCGTTCATGGCTTCGCCGATCTTTGTGGTGGACAGCAGCCCGGCGGTGAGACGGATGGTGGAACAGATCTCAACCCCGGAAGGGTTTGAGGTTGTAGGGTTTCAAGACGGGCCAGCCGCCCTTGAAGCCGCTCGGCAAAGCTCGCCATCGCTGATCATCGCGGACTACCATCTCGATAACATGACGTTCTCGGGGTTTTGCAAGGAGATCAATAAGCTGGACAATCTGACAGAAACCTATCTCATTTCGTTGATAAATCCGGCTGATCGCCCGGACGAAAAACACCTCCGCACGTTGGGCGTCAAAGCATTCTTGAAGAAACCGTTTCAATCTGAGGAACTTCTGGAGGTCATCCAGTCTCTCCAACAGAAACAAGCGGCGTCTAACGGCAAAGGCCTCAAGCGGCGAGCCTGGCCACCAACCTCGACTTCAACCGACTCTGATGATGAGACGAACGATTACCCGGCAAGCGGCGACGGCGAGGAGGAAGTTATGGATCAGCCCGGCAGCTCACCCAGTGCATCACTGGCACGACCGGTTGCCCCTGCGGCCCCCGAAGATGCCATGAAGGGCCTCTTCGACCAACTCTTGCAATCGATGACCAAACGAAGCGAGCAGAGCCTTGCCGAACTGCTTCCTCGCATGATCGACGAGAAGGTGGGAACGCATGTCCGACCAATCGTTCAGAAGGAGTTGCAAGCACAGCTAGGGAGCATCCTCTCTCAGGAATATCTTACGACAATCATAGGGCCTTTGATCTCTCAGGCACTGCCTGCTCTGATCAGAAAAGAACTCGAAGCCAGCGAGATCGATCGATTAGTCCGAGAGCAGGTCGAATCCGTCATCCATCAGGACTTACCAGCAGTCGTGCGGGAACAGGTAGGAACGGTCGATCAGCTGGTCAAAGATGAGCTACAACGTGCGGTCCTGAAGCAAGCCCCGCTTCTGGCTGACGACTTGGTGAGAGCCACAGTGGGACAAACCGTCGAACAGGCCGTTCAGCGAATCGTGCCCGATGTCGCCGAGCAACACATCAAGGCCGAACTCAAACGTCTGCTCGACACTGAAGAAGTGTCACACCCCTCGAAGATCTAACTTTTCTTGCCCCGTTTTCCTCGTCGAGCCTTAGCCAGGGCCTTCACTCGCTTGACATTCTTCCGATGTTTCTTTCGCGTCTTCCGATCCTTCTCACGACCTCGTGCCATGATCCTCCTGCTGAAATGTGTGTGATGCGCCCTTTGTGGGCGATGGTATAGCACATGCCTCGCAAGGTCACAAGCTGAGACCACTTCCATTTTTCTGCACAGCACAGACATGCTAAGATGCCCACCCTGTTGTTAGAGGACCTTGCAGCAATGCCCACACGTCAACTCGATAAAACGTACGACCCGAAAGCCGTTGAAGACCGTTGGTCCAGCGAGTGGATCACCCGGGGCTATTTCCGTGCTGACGCGAAGAACCACCCCGGCCAACCCTACTGCATCGTCATTCCTCCTCCGAATGTGACCGGCTCACTCCATGTCGGCCATGCGCTCAACCATTCACTACAAGACATCCTGATCCGGTGGCGTCGCATGCAGGGGCGCAATACCCTCTGGCTCCCCGGCACCGACCACGCCGGCATCGCCACGCAGAACGTGGTGGAAAAGCAGCTGATGGCCGAAGGCCTGTCACGAGAGTCGCTGGGACGGGAGCGATTCGTCGAACGGGTTTGGCAATGGAAGGCGACATCGGGGAACACGATCGTCAATCAACAAAAGCAGCTGGGAGAATCCTGCGACTGGGACCGTTTGCGATTTACGATGGACGAAGGCTTGTCCAAGGCCGTCCTCGAAGTGTTTGTGCGTTTGTATGAAGACGGGTTGATCTACCGTGGCGAGCGGCTCATCAATTGGTGTCCACGCTGTCTGACGGCCCTCTCCGACATTGAAGTGGAACATGAGGATGTGAAAGGCAAACTCTATCACCTTAGCTATCCGTTGGCGGACGATCCGAACACCAGTTTGATCGTGGCCACCACGCGGCCGGAAACGATGCTGGGAGATACAGCCGTCGCCGTTCATCCGGACGATCCTCGATATCGACACCTAATCGGCAAGAAGGTCCGCCTGCCGCTGACTACGCGTGAGATCCCTATCGTAGGAGACCAGATCCTGGTCGATCTGGAGTTCGGAACCGGTGCCGTCAAGATCACGCCGGCTCACGACTTCAACGACTATGAAGCGGGAGAGCGGCACAACTTGCCTCGGTTTTCTATCCTCGATTATGAAGCACTGCTTGATCTCAAGGGAATGAAGGCGGCTTTGGTTGAAGAGCCTGTGATCAAGGAGATCGATCGGTTACCTGTCACCAAAGCGCGTCCAAAAATAGAGCAACTGTTACGCGACCGAGGATTTCTCGTCAAAATTGAAGACCACAAGATGGCGATTGGGAAGTGCTACCGTTGTAAAACAGTTGTCGAGCCCTACCTGTCACCTCAGTGGTTCGTCAAGATACAGCCTTTGGCCAACCCCGCGATCAAGGCGGTAGAGGATGGCCGCATTCGTATCGTCCCGGAAGGCTGGACTAACAACTATCTCGGTTGGATGCGCGATATTAAGGATTGGTGTATCTCCCGCCAAATTTGGTGGGGGCACCAGATACCAGCGTGGTACTGCCGATCTTGTAATACAGAAATATTGACGGTGACGGGATCGTCTGGCCGGCAGCATGAACATCTCTACATATCACCTAACGCCATTCCCATTGTCAGTAGGACAAAACCGGAAAAGTGCGAGGCGTGCTCAAGCACGGATCTTGTTCGCGATCCCGACGTGCTCGATACCTGGTTTTCTTCCGCCCTGTGGCCATTCACAACCTTGGGTTGGCCGGAACAAACGCCTGAACTCCAGACCTATTATCCCACTTCCACGTTGGTCACAGGCCTCGACATTTTGTTCTTCTGGGTAGCCCGCATGATCATGATGGGGCTCAAGTTCATGGGGGACGTGCCCTTTAAAGACGTCTATATCCACGCCTTGGTCCGCGACGCAGACGGCCAGAAGATGAGCAAATCCAAGGGCAACGTGATCGACCCGCTGCACGTCATGGACCAATTCGGCACCGACGCCCTTCGGTTCACCCTTGCCTCGATGGCCTCGCCGGGACGCGATATCAAGCTGGCAGAAGAACGGATCGAAGGATACCGCAATTTTGCCAATAAGATTTGGAATGCCGCGCGATTCGCCTTGATGAATCTCGACGGACCGCGCACCGCCCTCCCGCCGAGGCAACGGACCTTACCCGACCGGTGGATCTTGAGCCGCCTCGCCCATACGATCCGCGCCGTCACGACGGAGTTGGAGTCCTACCGATTCGATCGTGCGGCGACAGTCCTCTATCAGTTCATCTGGCATGAGTACTGCGACTGGTATCTGGAATTAGTCAAACCGGTTTTGCAAACACCTGAACACCCGGATGGAGCCAGCACAAGGCACACGCTCGTGGAGACGCTGGAAACGACCATGCGGCTGCTGCACCCCTTCATGCCATTCATCACAGAAGAAATTTGGCAGACCATCCCCCATCAGGGAGACAGCATCGTCGTGCAGAACTATCCGGTCTCGAACCAGGCATGGGCCGCGCCTGATGCGGAACAGCAGTTCGCATTGTTGGAACAGACGGTGGGACTCGTCCGAACCGGCAGAGTTCTCTTGAATTATCCTCCGGGACAGCAGATTCCGTTTCATGTCGGGCATGACGACCCAAAGACACAGAATCAGCTCCACCAGTTACAACGTTACCTGGCCCACCTCAGCCGCGGCACCGCCGAAGTGAGCCCGCCGCATGATTGGCCTGCGGCAAGATTGCTGCGACTCGTCAGGGAAGGCCTCTCCGTGGGCATCGTAGTCGCCGAGGACGTCGACCTCAAAAAAGCGATTGACCGCCTGGTAAAACAACTCACGGAGACCGACAAGGAATTGCAACGGGTCGACGGGAAACTGAAGAACGTCGAGTTCGTGTCGAAAGCTCCGCCGGAAGTGATCGCCGAGCATCAGGAGCGGGTCCGGACCCTGTCCCGCGATCGTGCATTGCTGGCCGACAGCGAACGGCAGCTCCGCGCCATGTTCGGAGCCTGATCGATGGCCACACTCCCCGCTGCAGAAATCCGCCGCGCAGTCCGCCAAGGGCTCGAAGAAGATCTGGCTCAGGGAGATGCCACCACCGCGTCGCTCTTCTCATCTCCGGTGCCGGCTCGGGCCGAGATCATCGCGCAACAGCCGTTGGTTGTGGCGGGCATGGCCGCAGCGGTGCAGACCTTTCTCATGGTCGATCCTTCCCTGCGGGTGTCGGTCTCCAAGCACGACGGCGACCGAGCGACGAATGGAGAGCCGCTCCTTCATATCGAGGGTGACGGGCGGTCTATCTTACAGGCGGAACGAGTCGCCCTGAACTTTCTTCAACACCTCTCCGGGATCGCCACCTTGACACAGCGGTTCTGCCAGGCCTTGCGCGGCTACCCTGCCAGCATTCTGGATACCAGGAAAACGCTTCCCGGCTGGCGCGCGCTGCAAAAATGGGCTGTCTTGCTCGGAGGAGGAATCAACCACCGCCGATCATTGAGTGACAGCATTTTGATCAAAGATAACCATCTGGCCCTCCTACAACACAATCGACGACCGGTTGAACGGGCCTGCCGATTAGCACATGCCCGTCGCTCAACCGTGCTCCCGATTATCGTCGAGGTAGAATCCCTCTCTGATGTTCGGCAGGCGCTCGCAGGAAAGCCTGACATTATTCTGCTCGACAATATGGCTCCGGAACTGGTTCGACGAGCTGTGGCATTGATCAAGAAACAGGCCCTAGTAGAAGTATCGGGTGGCATCACGCTGAAGAACGTCCGAGCTATGGCAGCGGCCGGCGCCGATCGCATCTCCATCGGCGCGCTCACCCATTCTGCCCCGGCGGCAACGATCAGCCTGGTCATGACGTTGACTTCTGCACGACGTCGGCGTTCGTAGGCCATGTCATCTTCCGCCCCACTCAGCCTCGATAGTATTCGCAGCACCCTTGCGACCGAGTCACTTGGTCACTCCTTGCATCTCCATCAAGAGCTCGCCTCGACCAACAGGGAGGCACTATCACTGGTTCAGAACGGCGCAGTGCATGGCACGGTCGTGATTGCTGAAAGCCAGTCAGGCGGCTACGGCCGGCATGGGCGCCCCTGGTTCTCTCCGCCGGGGTTCAACATCTATTGCTCCGTCATTGCACATGGGTTTGGGCGCAACCTGTCCCTTTCACAATGGTTATCCTGGGTGCCGCTTGTCAGCGCACTGGCCGTGACCGAGGCTACTCAACAGGTGGCGGCTGTGTCTCTTTCGCTGAAGTGGCCGAACGACCTGCTGCTCCATGAACGCAAAGTCGGCGGCATTCTCTGCGAGAGCAGCTTCGCCACGACCAATGACCCGGTCGTGGTC
>JBKKBQ010000166.1:0-13480 GCA_046714015.1 Nitrospira sp. | reverse complement strand
AGGCTAAGGCGGTGATTGCAGGGCCCGGCATCACAGGAGAGGCCGCCCTGTATGAAGAATATCCAGGGCGTGTGCGGATCAAGCTGAAGGTCCAGGGGACTTCCGAAAGCAAACTGACTCCTGGCCTGCATGGGATCCATATTCATGAAGTGGGAAACTGCGAGCCGTTAGCAGCTGCCAAAGGGCATTACGACGGCAATGTGGATCAAAACGTCAATCCAGAGGCTTCAGTCAACCCTGGTCTTGGCAATCACCCGTACCACTTAGGCGATCTCCAGAATCTGTCCGTCGATAATGATCGCAAAGGTTCTCTCTACACTGTCACGAGTCGAGTGACTCTGTCCCCTGGCCTCACTACACTTTTCGATCAGGACGGCAGCGCCTTCATCATCCATCAGCTTCCTGACCAATACCTGCCTGACCCAGCGACCATAGATGCGCCGGGTGGACCGAGGATCGCCTGTGGTGTCATTGTGAATCAGTAACAGGGAAACGCCGAAAGTCGGTCGGCTGTTCACGCTACAGGCACGGAGTTTCATTCGAGGGGCCAAGCTCAAGCGCTCAGCTCACTGCGGTACTACTTCTAAACGCGTAAGCCCCTTCCGGAAGGTTTTGTTCTTCCATCGATAGATGTGAATCTCTTCATCATGTCTTGGAAGCGTGCATGGCTTGTCATCTGGAGTACAAAGTCGGGGGAAATTCACCATAAGGTGGAAGGGAAGAATATCGATACCGATCAGGACGAGCGGGCACTGTTAACCTCTTGAGCTCTCATAATAGGAAGGAAGAACGGGCGCTCTATCCCGCAATCGATAACGTGACTAGTGCGGAAGAACGCGCAACCGTCAGTCCCGCTGGTCCGACCTCGTGCGTGGCAAGGGCGCCCATCCCCGTCTAGTTGCTTACACACGCTTTGTCCAGCCCCCTCGGATCACCTGCGCGAAGACCTCCGAGGTCAACGCGGATATGAGCATGAAGGCAGCAACCAGTGGCATCTTCATGTTCAACCTTTCATCTCAAGACGAGGACTGGACAGGTCACATGATGCACGACAGTGTGAGAGACGCTCCCCAAGAGGAAACGTGAAATGCCCTTGCGTCCATGAGAGGTCACGACCACTAAGTCCATATCCTTCGCCTCCTGTTCAATCACCGCTGCGGGATTGCCCGTGGCGACTTTCGTGCTCACCGTATAGTGAGGGTTCAAGAGTTTGCCGGCGGTCGATTTGACGAGTTCGTCTGCATAGCGTTTAGCCTCTTCCCACCAGATACTGGTTCCCAGGGCGTCATAGGGATCGTTCACTCCGATCGGAATAATGGCGTGGACCACACGGAGTTCTACCGGATCGGCGAATGGATGCTGCATCACCCATTTCACGATTCGATCGGCATCGTTTCGCTCCTCGATGGCGATGAGCACCCGTTGCACTTTGCGGGCAGCGCCTCTGACGATCAACGTCGGACGCGAGTCGTGCAGGAGCACTCGGTGGGACACGCTCCCGAGGACCATTTCGGAAAGGCGGTTTCGTCCGCGCACGCCGACGATGACCAGGTCGGCCGAAAGGTTTGTGGCGCTGTCGAGAATGAGCTGAGCAGGGCTGCCGATTTCGTTCACCTTCCTGATCGACGCCACATCTGCAGGTACCATGGCGGCGGCACGCTCCAGCGCTTGGTTCCCCGCATCGACCATGGCATTGCGGAACTCATCGTATCCTTGCACGTTGCCTGCTTGGGCCACGACCGGGTGCTCCAAAATCCCTAAATCGGCGCCGTGGACCAGCGTGACATCGGTTGGATGATAGAGTTGAAACGTCTGGGCGACGGCGGCGAACGCCTGATCCGACCAATCGACGCCAATGACGACTCTCATGCCATGACCTTCCCCTCCGCAACTCAAAACAGCGGATGTGGCGCGGTGCCGAACGGGAGCACGCTCGGTGATTCACCCACAGTGCCGCAAACACGCTCTCTTTTCAATGGCAGTTAAGCCGTTGAAGAGTGTGTCCGTTTCTTCCATTCCAACAGCGACTCTTCCGCCAAGTTCAAATACTCCATGACATCATGATCGCTGACCTGTGCAAAGTCGACATAGTGATTCCCCACAGCCCAGAAGGGGTCCGGTGTGGCAAGGACCATCAACTCATCTACCTGCGGACGGACTTCCCCGATGATCTCTACTGGACCAACTGGAACGGCTCCGATCAGGCGGCGCGGCTTGAGCTGTCTGATGGACTGGGCCGCTGCGAAGAACGTGGAGCCGGTGGCGATGCCGTCATCCACAAGGATGACGATGCGGTCGGTGAGCGTGGGCAACTGCCGACCTTGGCGATAGAAGCCCTGCCGTCGAGCAATCTCCTGCTGCTGCATTTGAATGGACATCTGGACATCGGATCGTGAGAGGTGAAAGGCAGCCATCGCTTCGGGATTCAAATACACAGTTCCTGTTTCCCCCACCGCCCCCAGTGCATACTCGGGGTTCTCCGGCGCTCCCAGCTTGCGAGCGATGAAGACATCCAGCGGAAGATGCAGTCCCAGGCTCAGCTGGTACCCAACGGCCACCCCACCACGTGGAAGCGCCACAATGATGGCGGTTGGGTCATCACGATACTGGATCAGCCGTTCAACGAGCCGTCGACCGGCCTCTTTGCGATTCTTGAACGTCACGCTCTTCCCTTCCGCTCACTGGACTCGCAGGTCTACATCAGGCCGCTTGTCACACCAACCCCGATCAGGAACATTGCCATGAAGATCAGGATGAGCATGAGCAGCACGTGATGATGCGGCCCGCTTTCTTTCTGCTCCCAATGGACTTCCCAGGGAATGTCGAGGTAGCGCGGGTGCCGAAACATGATGTCCTCCTCGTCCATCACGCAATTTTCACGTCAATCGCTTTAGGCTTCGCTTTCTCCGACTTTGGGAGATGGACTTTCAACACGCTCTGACTCGAAGCTTGTGCACCGACGGTGCCACGGATGAAAGAGACCAATGGTAGCGAGCGTCCCCTCGAAAATGCAGTGAGTTAGACCGCTGTCGGGTTTTAGTCGCGCGAGGATGACGGGTGGGGCTGTGGCATTAAGGGGCAGCGGCATCCAGGAGGCTGTCGCCTGTTTCGACATCGGTCTGAGCAGATAGAGTTGCACTAATCCTTTGTTGAATCCTTTACACGTGGTCCTCTCGTGGATCCCAACAATCTGAGCGACCGCGAACTGGCTGGGAAGCTCGGTATGGCTGCTTCAACGCTGAATCGCATTCTTGCCGGTACGAGCTGTATCAGCCTTGAAATGGCGCTACGCCTATCCAAGACCCTGGCCGTTCTCCGGAGAGTTGGCTTGCCATGCAGTACAACCACGATCTCTCGCACGCTAAGCAGCATGTGAAGCTCGGCAGGGTTGGAAAGGTCAGGCTTACAGCGGCCTAGAAGACGTTTGCAGTCTGGTAGGTAGCCGACTGAAAGTGGAAACGCGGGGGCGGCCGAAACGGGCTGATCGCTCTGGTGAAATTGCACGCTGATCCCCTAATCTCCTGTAATGCGAATCGGCCTAAACACTGAGAGGCGTCTTGAATCAGTAGTGGAATCGGAGCTGCGCGATTTCTAGCGCATCATTCACCACGCGATACACCATGCGATGTTCATCTGTAATCCGCCGTGACCAAAACCCCGAGAGCGCATGCTTCAATGGTTCCGGTTTGCCGACGCCACCGAAGGGTTCGCGTTGTGTGTCGCGGATGAGTTTGTTGATCCGTTCTACCATGCGTTTGTCGTGCTGCCAATACAGGTAGTCTTCCCATGCCTCGTCTGCGAAAACCAGCCTCATTTTGCCAGCTTCCGCTCAACGCCTTTGCCTGCGTTCACTTGCGCAACGGCTGAGAGAAGTCTCTTGGCGTTGGCGGGCGTTCGTAGAAGATAGGCGGTTTCTTCAAGCGCCTTGTAGTCTTCGAGCGACAGCATCACAACGGACTGTTCGCCGTTGCGGGTAATAATCAAGGCTTCGTGGTCGTCGCACACCCGGTCCATTGCGCGAGCGAGATTGGCTCGAACGGTAGTATAGGTCAGCGTATCCATGGCAGCATCCTCCTAGAATGTACGTGTTACTGTACAGATGAAAGCAGGAAATGTCCAGTGTCGCCACAATGCCTAACCTCGCATCCCACCAGACGCTACGTGACCAAGCGTGCGATGCCGGTGAATTCACACGTTCGGCCGATGGTGGACCACAGTGTAATGTGAGCAGCCTGGTCTCGTTGTGTTTCATAGCCACGCGTGGTAAGTGGTCTCGCAGCCGCACCTCATTGAAACGCCGACAATTACGGCGTTATGTTCGGAACATTCGCTGGTGTGTTAGACGGACAGAATTCAGCGCATCCTGTCCTTATACGGATCGGCTTAAACACTGTTGTATATCCATGTAGATCACTAATGGTTGGGATCTCGCGCAACGGCAATCGGGTTACGGTGGAAGGTGATCTCCGAGATTTCCACTACCTGCTTGCTCAGATTCATCAATGTATTGAGGTAGCAGGCTACAGTGACGTTATCTTGGATATGTCGGCGTGTACGTCTGCCTTTCAAAACTCGATGCTTTCTGTATGCGCACAAGTGGCGGCATATAGGAAGTCTGGAGTAGCTTTCAGCCTCATTCCGCCACGGGTGTCAGCGCTTTCCAACCTATTCAAGAATACAAATTGGGCACACTTTCTCGATCCACTTCAGTTCAATCAGTCTAATTTCAGAGGACACACGAGAATTGCTGCCACGCAGTATCAGTCGCCGGAAGAGCAAGGGGCTGCTGTTAACAGAATCGTTAACGTTATGCTCGGTGCCCTGCCTGATCTCGAACGAACTGACTTTGCTGCGTTTGAGTGGGCAATAAATGAGATTACAGACAACGTCCTTGTCCACGCTAAGTCGCCGATTGGTGGGCTCGTTCAAGTCTCTACCTTCCAGAAGGGGGCAAAAAGCGTTCAGTTCGTTGTTGCTGACGCGGGCATAGGAATTCCAGCATCCTTAAAACCGGGCCACCCTGAGATTCGCAGCGATACGGAGGCTCTCGATTGGGCGATTCGAGAGGGAGTCACTAGGGACGCCAGGATTGGTCAAGGTAATGGGCTATTTGGGAGTTACAGGGTCTGCAGCAAGTCAAAGGGCCACTTCCAAATAGACTCTGGGTATGCCCGATTGGAATACAACCCAAGGCGACAGCAGATGTCGATATCCAATCAGACCATTCCATATTCCGGCACCTTGATTGCCGCAACAATTGACTTCAGTAATCCCAAACTTCTCGCTGATGCCTTGCAATTCAAAGGCGTGACGTACCGCCCGACCGACTATGTTGAGTTCACATATGAAGGTCGTGATGGTGGACCTGTAGCATTCATGCTGCGTGATGAATGCATGTCTTTTGGTAGTCGCGTTTCAGGAAAACCAGTAAGACAAAAGCTTCACAACATAATAAAGATGACAGACTCTCGCGTGGTCAACGTTGATTTCAGCGGTGTACCCGTTATTTCCAGTAGCTTTGCCGATGAGGCATTTGGGAAACTCTTCTTGCAGCTTGGTCCAATGCAATTTATGCAGCGCGTGCGTTTGGTAAATACAATTGATACGGTTGAATCACTTATTAATCGCGCCATAGAACAGCGTATGAAGGTTGGTTTGTCGGACGCAGACGCATAACTAAACGTCAAGTCACCTATGACCTGGAGTCCTATTGATCGAATTGATCAAGCCCTCTTATCCTTGGAGTTTGCCATCAAGGTCATGAATTACGTGGCTCTCGGCAAGATCAATAAGAGGACCTTGACTGCGACACGTTGATTCGTTTACCGGGCGGGAGCCTTAGCTTCGGCCAGTCTACATTCCACACCTACGACGATCTCATTCATGCCAGCGAGAACCTCTACTCGCAGGCTTTAGCAGCTTCCGCTGGCGCTATGGGGAGTGGCCCTGCAAGGCGCAGGTATTCCTAATTGAGAGCCTTGGATGGTCAACCCCTGTCGCTTGAGCACTTCGGTGGTCCTCTTGGGTCCTGGGACTTGATGCATGAGGTTCGCGCTTGGATTTGTGAGGGTTCACGCTCATGAAGTACGTGGATGAATTTCGCGATCGCGCTGTGGCGGCAGCCCTGGCGGAGCGAATCAAAAAGACAGTGTGTCGCCCTTGGACGATCATGGAAGTCTGGGGGGGGCAGACTCACGCGATCGTGTGAGTCGGTCTTGATAGCCTGTTGCCACAAAACTCACGCTCGTCCAGGGACCAGGCTGTCCGGTCTGCGTGACGCCGGAGTCTTTGATCGACCAGGCGGTCTGTATCGCTTCGTTGCCTGGAGTGATCTTCTGTTAGTTCGGCGATATGTTGCGAGTTCCCGGTTCCCGTGGTGACCTCAAGCGCGGGTCTGGCTGTATGAATCTGACAGTGAGGTCAGCACCGCGTCTGCTCTGACAGTCAGTTCCGCATGAGATGGATCGCGTTGATTAATCCTCCCGTGCGATCGACCACCACTGTCATGGCCATCGCTGTCGCTCTCTCGGCAATGGTGTTGCTCTCAGCCTGCGCCTCGCCGGTTGAAGGTTTATGGCCGCCGGCTACGGGCTCGCCCGCTCGCACCATCGTTGTCTCGCTCGATACCTGGCACGCGATGATCGCCTTTCCGCGCGAACAGGGGACTGAAGACTCAGCACTCGGTTCTCAGCACTTATATGAGGAGTGGGGCTATGCCGAGCGTGCCTGGTATGTGGAAGGAAAGACCGGCTTGACCGGTATTTTGCGCGCACTTTACTGGCCGACCGAAGGCGTCGTCGAAGTGGGGCACCATGATCGGGTATGGGCAGACCGTACGCCGCAACCGCCCGCCGAGCTGTTCGAGTTTCACGTGAGCGACGAGGGCTATGGGCGAATGCGCCGACATCTGCAGTCAACTCTGTTGAGGGAGGAATCACTCGCCTCGTTCTCACAATCTGTATTTTATCCTGCGAAGCGTTCGTATCATCTCTTTCATGCGTGCCATCAGTATGCGGCTCATGCACTGCGCGAGGCCGGCTTGCCGATCTCGGCATTCCGGGCTTTCAATCGGACAAGTCTGGCTCGGCAACTGCGGCAGGCCGCACAGATTGCCACGGAATAGCCAAGGTGCCACTCATATTCGTGAAGCTAACATTCCCCCTGCATGTCTAACCGCTGAAGTATAGCGTGTAGTACAATCACCGGTAGGGGCTCAGCGCTTGCTCAATTGCCTGAGGATTCAGGGGCCAATGGCGGAGAAGATGATGGCTCGCAAGCCGACAGTGAAAGTAGGCTGTAGTTTACTGGTGTGCCTTCTGTGGATCGGTGGATGCGCCGCGGATGAGCCTCTCGATATGAGTTCCTATGATCCCGCCCATGATCAGCAGGCCATTGCCGGCCACTACCGGGATCAAGCGGCCGCGATGCGCGAGAAAGCCAATGCGCAAGCGACTGCTGCGACGCGTTACGAGGCACTCTTCGGCACTGAGGCGGACATGGTCTCCGGTGCGCGGTTGTTGGCGCACTACTACGAGCAAACCGCGCAGGAACTCGAACGGGTTGCCGAGTCTCATGCGGTTGTGGATCGCAACAGGCGACGGTCTCAGGCGGTCCCGTAGAATATAAGTTTTGTGAAAGACACGGCGAACGAAAGAAGAGGAGGGATATATGACTATTTCTTTCACGGCTCGTCTACTGATTTTGCTGATCCCGATAATCATGGTCCTCCAGGGCTGCATTAGTACGGTTTCTCCTGGAAGTCGAGGGCTGCGTTGGTACCCCCTCACGACCGGGATGACGAAAGAACCGCTCAAGGAAGGAATTTTCTGGCGGGCGCCCTGGAACGACGTGTTCGTGTACGACACACGATATAAAAGCTTCAAGGAAAAGGTGGATGCACTGACCGCGGACGATCTGCCGGTCACTGTGTATGCCACGATCACGATGCGTCCAACCCCGGAGGAAGTCTATTTCCTCGCCCAAGAAGTAGGCCCTGATTGGTACAGGCAATTGGTTCATCCACAACTCTTGTCGGCTGTACGGGGGGTCGTCGCGAACTACACGATGGTCACCCTTCCGGAGCGCAGCAGCGAAATCGGCGGCAAGATCGAGGCCGTCGTGGTCGAATCGTTGAAGGGGCGCCATCTGGAGGTCTACAACGTGGCACTGTCGGAAATGGAATTTTCGCAGATGGTGTTGAGGGCCATCGAACAGAAACAGGCGAAGGAGCAGGAGAAAGAGCAGAAGGACTTCGAGGTGGTGATTGCGCAGCGCAATGCCGACATTGCCAGGATTCAGGCCAGAGGTGAGGGTGATTCGTTGAAGATTCGCGCGGAGGGCGAGGCCGACAGCCTGAGGATCCGCGCTATAGGACAGTCGCAGGCGCAGGAGATCATTACCAAAACGCTGACGCCGGGCTATTTGCAGTTCAAGTTATATGAAAGCCCCAATGCCAAGACGATCATTGTGCCTGAAAAGCTCAATGTGCCCATGATTATTAATCCCGGAGCCGATCAATCGAGATAGGATAAGGCTGGAGCAGTATTTCGAGTATGCCGATGATCTGAAATCTCTGACGGGTGCGGCGGATCATGGAAGGGTCGGTCTTCGCGGTGAGCCTTGACACACGAGTATTACGAGTGCGGAGATTATGACCAAGTGGAATTTGGAACGGTGCCTATCGTGGAACATCATTCAACGCGGTGTTTGCCTATGTGAAGGCGGCCGCTGGACATTGGAGGCCAAGAAGGGACGGAGGTCAATCTCGATCGGAGGTGTCAGAACTCGGAAGCTGCATCAAGGTTGTGCTGTTGTATCCACGGAGATTGATCGTTCGCGCAGTTTGGTGACCAACTCCTCATCAGATCTCTCGCGAATGATCTTATGAAACTGACTTCGATAGTTACCTACCAAACTGACTCCGTCCACGATGATGTCATAGGCGGACCACCCGACCCTCCTTCAACAGGAGGCGGTAATCCATCGGAAGGGTCGTTTTGTCCGACCGTAACTCAGTTCTGACTTCCGCATACGACCCTTCGATCCGTTCGGTCAAGTAACTCACTTCGTGTTTTCGACCGGTATAGTCTTCGATTCTTCCGGCATACTTGTCGGAGAGAAAACTCTTATAGACCTCGACGAATTCCTTCCGCTGAATCTCCGTCAGCGGCTTCCAATGAGTGCCCAACACTCGCTTCGACATCTCTGCATAGTCAAACCTGTCGGCGGCGATCTCTTCGAGCATACGGCGACGCTGCACTTGCTTCGCGGGTTTTTCAGGCAAGGGTCTTCGAGGATGCGGAGAATCTGACCGACCGTCTCGCGCACCGCCTCTATCGGGATTACCCCACTTTGAGAGGGAGCGGTGACAGCAAGGCACCAGAGAAGCGCGCATGCAAGCGCTGCGGGCCACACTCAACCTGCGGCAGCTCGCCGATATCGTCCGGGCCACTGGAGCATGAAGTGTAGGGTCTTCGTAACCGGTTAATCCAATACGAACGTCACCTTTAGATCTACACGATACAAAGCGACCTTGTTGTTTTCAACCACGACATGTTGCTCCTTCACCCAAGCCGATTTGATGCCATGGATAGTCTTGGATGCTTTGGCTATTCCCTGGACAATCGCATCTTCAAAACTCGTGGTCGAGTCGGCGCTGAGCTCAATGATTTTTGCAACAGACATACAAGCTCTCCTTTCCTGTTCGTGCGCCTGTGCGCAGTTTATTGCCTCGATGTTCTCTCGTGCTGGGCCGAGACGAAGGAGTGTTCAGCACGCTCGACGCCAGGAGACGATCGGCAGACAACTCGGCACCTAAGTGATATCTCAAGGGTTATTGAGAAGGTTGGAAGTGAGAGTTAGGAGGTTTGGGGAACTCTGCCACAGTTGGGAGTTATGACCTGTGGCAAAAAGCGCATGGCAGACACAAGGAATTGTCGAAGCACCCGGCGTTAGTCGCATGCTGACGGAACGGGGCTTAGCACAAGAGGCAACAAATCTCATGACACGATGAAGCGGCAAGAGTTCGTCAAACTCCATCATGTGCAGAGAAAATGTCCTTGCGAGGAATTTGGCCTTGCGGGGTCTCTGTAAGTGGACTAGAATCATTTTCTCTCGCCATGACACCCAAAGCCGCCAAGAAAGAGCGTTGGGTGAGGGCACGACCGCTTTCGCAGGCACCCCACGCCGAGGATCGGCAAGGGAAGACGGTCGAATCGGCAAGAGATGATTTCTTCGCCGAAGCCTTCCGCCTAAGTCCTCACCCGATCAGTATCACGGACCTTGAGACCGGGGTCTGTCTCGAAATCAATGACGCCTGCCTAGCCACATTCGGTTTTTGCCGGGACGAGGTTCTTGGAAAGACGACGTTGATGTTAGGCCTCTGGCCTGATCCTCATGATCGGGCCAGGCTCATCGATCAATTGAGATCCCAAGGGTCTGTCCGAAATCTTGAAGCGTCGATGCGGATGAAAAGCGGCGAATTGCGTCAGTTCCTCATCTCCACGGACGTGATCACGCTCAGGGGGAAGCCCTGCCTCCTGACGAGCGGCAATGACATTACCGAGCGCAAGAAGGTTGAGGAGGCGCTGCGTCAGGCCCATGAGGAATTGGAGCAGCGCGTTCAGAAGAGAACAGCAGATCTCGAACGAACCAATGCAGCGATGCGGGACAGTGAGGAGCGGTTCCGTCTGTTCATTGAGCACGCACCGGCCGCGATTGCGATGTTTGACCGCAATATGCGTTATTTGGCGGCAAGCCGCAGCTGGATGGAGAATTACCGGCTCACAGGAAATATCCTTGGTCAGTCGCACTACGACGTGTTTCCGGAGATTTTCTCACGATGGAAGGAGGTTCATCGGCGCGGCCTGGCCGGAGAAATTCTGAGGGCCGATGAAGACCGCTTCGTCGGAGCTGATGGCTCCGTGCAGTGGATCACATGGGATGTTCGTCCCTGGTATAGCGGCCAGGAAGTCGGCGGAATTGTGATTGCCACGGAAGATGTGACGGCTCGTGTTGAGACCAAGCACGCACTGCATGAAAGGGAGGAACGGTCCGATCAGGTCATTCGGTTGGCCAACTTCGGCATTTTGGATCATGACCACCGCACCGGGAAAGTGTACTGGTCTCCGACCATGAGAGAGATCTACGGAGTCGGACCCGATGATCCAGCTTCTTTAGAAGGCTATATGCAGTTACTTCATCCGGAAGACCGCGATACAGTCGTCCAGGCCATCAAGCAGGTCCAAAATCCTGCCGGTGACGATCTTTTGTCGGTAGAACACCGTGTGTTGCGCCGCGACGGCAGTGTCAGGTGGGTAAGTTTTCGATCATGGACGTTATTCGACAACGAGGGAGCCGAGCGTCGCCCCACCCGAACCTTGGGGGCAATGATCGATATCACCAAACGCAAACAGGCCGAGGAAGCCCTGAAAATAAGCGAACGCCGATTCGCATCTTTTATGGATAATCTGCACGGCTTTGCATGGATCAAAGATGCTCAGGGGCGGTATCTCTATATCAATCGACTCTTCCAAGAATCCGTGCTGAAGGGATTGGATTGGAAAGACAAAACGGCCGACGAGTTGTGGCCGGCGGAGATCGCCGAACAGTATGAGTCGAACGATAAGAAGGTGCGGGAGAGCAGGGTGCCCCTGCACACGGTCGAGTCGTTCGTCCAGAACGGGGAGATTCGGCACGCCCTTGTGAGCAACTTTCCCATCGTCGATCACAAGGATGCCCCGGAGCTGTTTGGAGGTGTCGCTGTCGACATCACCGAGCGCAAACAGGCCGAAGAGGCGCTTCATCGCAACCAGCTGGAATTGCATCAGCAGCAAGTGCAACTGGAAGAGCTGACGTCGAAGCTGCTGACGGCGCAAGAGCATGAACGGCAGCGAATCGCCCGAGATCTGCACGACGATGTGAGCCAACGGTTGGCTGCCTTGGTTCTGGAAGTGGCATCCTTGGAACACAGCCCTTCAACTGTACCCGCTGAACTTGCCCGAGCGTTGGCGCCACTTCGTGAACAGTTGGAGCAGCTTTCTGACGATGTGCACCAGCTTGCGTACCGGCTTCATCCCTCGTTGTTGGAGCATGCCGGATTGCGCCCGGCGGTTGAAGACCATATTCATCAGGTTTCGCGGCTCACGGGTGTGCCCATTCATCTGAAGATTCTTGATGTTCCGAATGCGGTGCCGCTCGATCAGGCGACCTGTCTCTTCCGCGTCATGCAGGAAAGCGTCCAAAATGTGGTGAAACATGCGCAGGCCACGACCGTGACAGTCCAGCTCCGTGGGTCGTCAAAGGGGGTCGGTTTGTCCGTCATTGATGATGGGAAGGGATTTGATCCACAGGACCTGCGCACTCATCAACAGGGACTGGGATTGAGCAGTATGGAGGAACGGTTGCGACAGTTGCACGGATTCTTTCGGATCCAATCTCGGCCTTGCCACGGCACAAAGGTCTGTGCGTGGGTGCCTTGTGAGGTGGAGGTCGCATGACACGGCCCCGAATTCTAATGGCCGATGATCATGCCATTGTCCTGGCTGGGCTTCGGAAGCTGGTGGAAGCCGAGGGCGAAGTAGTCGGCATGGTGGAGGACGGGCGAGCGTTAGTGGAAGCAGCGCAGCAGCTACGCCCCGACATCGTGTTGCTGGACATCTCGATGCCGTTGCTCAACGGACTTGATGCAGCACGACAGATCAGTAAGTTGGTGCCGGAGAGCAAGCTCATCTTCCTGACCATGCATGCCACCCCCACCTATGCGACCGAAGCCTTTAAGGCCGGGGCCTCCGGCTATTTGATCAAACGGTCCGCCGCGGTGGAGCTCAAACAAGCCATCCACGCGGTGATGCGGGGACAACACTACATGACCCCGCTTATCACGAAAGATGTCTTGGCGGCGACACTCCAATCTTCGGAGTGCCATCCCAACAAGCCATTGGTGACCGCCCTCACACAGCGGCAACGGGAGGTATTACAGCTTGTGGCCGAGGGAAAAAGCACCAAGGTCATTGCCTCGATCCTGAATATTTCTGTAAAGACCGTGGAATTTCACAAGTTTCGCATTATGGGTGAACTCGATCTCCACTCGACTGCCGAGTTAGTCAAATATGCGATCGCCGAAGGCCTCGTGAGCGTGTCGTCGTAGGCGCCCTCCCCAGTCCTATACACTACAATCTGTCTAGATCGTGTTTACCCTACATCCTGAAATGGCTCTGCGTGTCACTTCTCTGCACTAGTAATCTCTCCTCATCTTACTAGTGGGTTTCCTAGTTCACAAAGTCCGTCCTACGTCAGTACGATCCAAGTACAGTATGAATTCTGCTCATTGCGGTCCCTTGAACTGTCGGATAATTGAACCTGTCTGATCAGGTTAGGATTCAACAAAGAAAAAACGTATTGTCTTGTGAGAACGTATTGTCTTGTGAGTTTGACATCTGTTTGCGAAGGAGAACCCATGCAAGTTTCAGCGATCATAGAC
>JBKKBQ010000165.1:0-3213 GCA_046714015.1 Nitrospira sp. | reverse complement strand
CCGCTGCTCCGCCTGTTTTCTCTCGCTTGGCAGCCTTTAGCTCGCTGCGTGAACTACCGATGAGTAAGGGTTATGCCTGGCCATCGCAGCTGCCTGGTGTGAAAAGGCCAGCCTCGCGAGGTACGGCTCCTGTTCGCTCAAGGCCACGCTGGGCTCGCGGCTTTCCGCGGTGGCATCCTGTTGGATGCGCTCGCAGGGTAGCCGTGAGCCCATGCCTGCGCTAGAATTGGTGTTGTGAAACACTCCCTCAAGAACGCCGACGACCTTCGGTGGCTGATCGGGCATACGGGCGGTTTCCGCTCAGGGTATGTGACCGACGTCCAGATGTCCAAACGCCGCCTCTTCGACGAAGGTTCCGGGCGAGAGGTGCCGGCCGGTACCACCGTTTCAGTCACCATCCGGTATGAGAATCGCGGGATGGTGCGAGTGGCCAAACTCACCATGACCGGTGTGACGGATTTTTCCATCTTCGAGCAGGATGGCGCCGTTTGTTCCACCCTTGGCGTTATTCAGACGGAATTCAGCGCCGGAAAACTTCGTTTCTGGTTTGATCCCCAGGGGGAGCTCTATGTCGTGTGTGATGAAGCCCATTTGGATGAAATCGCCACGCCGTTCGTGACGCCCGACCAGGCGGCCGAATTCGCCCGATGGACGTTCCAAGGTCGAACGACCGACGGCCCCACGGTGCAGTGGCTCTTACACGAATTGGATCGAGCCGGTCTGCCCTGTGTATGGCGTGAAGCGAAACGGGCCGCCGCGATTCATCCGGCGGTGCAGTGGGCGGGCGATCTGATTCCAGCAGATGACTCCACGGCCAATGGGGATAACATGGTCCATGTCATGGCCTATGGGCCACCGGAGGGACAGGGTTTCGGTCTGATGCTGCATGTGTTTGGAATTCAGGATCGGAAGATGAGCCGGATCCTCGAAGTCCTGGCCGATCAGATCACGCAACAGTTCGTTGGGGATTGCCTCGTCGGCACGACCATCATCCCAGGCCGTGAATGGGAAGGCTGGTTGATTCGGGAACATCATGCACGACAGGACCGAGGGGAGCGATGAGGGGAGGGAGGGAAGCTAATCAGTGCGCGTGCTCGGGGGAATAGTGCCCGTTGCCGTTCCCATTTGTAAAACCGGCTGCACCGTTGCCGTTCACATTGCCATTCGCATACTCTGGGATAGTGTGGGCCGCGGCGTTTCCGTTGGTCTGTTTACCCTTTCCGTTGACACATTCCACTAAGGCCCAAAACCGCAATGGGTTGACCCTCTGTTTGCGGGCAATCTGCAGAGATGTTCCCTCCAACACGGTATTCAGCGACAAGTCCGTTCTCCAGCCGAGGTGTTTGGTCAATGGAGAAATCACCTTTTCCACGGCGGCGATGACCTTGTTGCCGTTGCTGAAATGGTTAAGCATGATGATGCGACCACCGGGACGGCAGACCCGAATCATTTCACTGACCACCGTCCGATAGTCCGGCACCGCCGTGACAACATAGGCCGCAACGACCGTATCGAAGCTGTCATCCTGGAATTTCATCGCGCCGGCATCCATGCGGTGCAGCTGAACGTGATCGAGGCTATGCGCTTCCGCCTTTTCCTTTGCCTTGGCCAGCATCCCTTCGGACACGTCGATCCCAACAATACGGCAATGGCGAGGATACATGGGAAGGGCGAGTCCAGTGCCCACCCCGACTTCAAGAATCTGTTCGTTGGGCTGCACATTCAGATTCCGGATAGCCGACTCACGCCCTTCATGAAACACTTTTCCGAACACTTTGTCGTAGAATCCCGCGTAGGTGGTATACACACGCTCAATCTTGTTAGGATCCATGCTCTCCTCCAAACCTCAGACAATCCGACCTCTGCCTACTTCACCCTTTCAGAGGCGACAGACCGCCATGGTAACGCGGGGAAAAATTGAGGCGGGAAATCACGTAATATAAGGCCCGCCTAGATCGCAGTCCGGCGTACTCTAGCCAATCTCATCTTCATGAGTCAACAGATTCTTGGAGGGTCCGAGACGAAATACCCGCCTAAAGCCACACGGGAAAATGGATACTTTCGCGTCTTGACCAACTTGATTCATGCCGCGTTCCTGTGTGATAGCTACGTCCATGTTACTGGCCGGCTTCTTCGCAGGGATCTTATTCATCGGACTGATCGTCGGTGATTGGCTGTATTTTATTCGGCTGAGTCCCGACTCCATCCGGTACGGTTGCCCGGTCGCGAACAATCCAGATCAGTGGCCTGGAACCACGCTCACAACCCTCGGCGATCGCTTCACTCCCGAGGGCGCCCTGATGCTTCCGCACGGAGTGGCTTGGTATTATCCACAGCTCTCCCAGATTGCCATCCGCCCTCAGTATCGATTGTTCTCCAGGCGGTTCCGAACCGCCTGGCCGGTGAAAGGACTGATTCAGCTTACGCCGCATGACCAAGCGCTGAACACGCTGTGCGTGAAGCGGATGCCGTGGTCGTCGGCCATCATGACGCTCCTCTGGTTTGCGCTGGTCTTGATCGGGTCCCTGACCTTCATGGTGCAATATGCCATGGATGGAGGATTCGCTTCACTAGGGGGAACCCTCACTGGCGTGGCGGTCATCGCCCTCGCCGCCCTTGTACTGGCCTTCGGACTCGTGACGGTAGCCCTCGCCTATCGGCTCGAAGACAGCCGCCTCATGCAAGTCTATGCGGAATTGCGGGATGCCGTAGCGTTCCCCACTTCGTCCTAGCTTGACCGGCGTTTTCCGTCACGAGAGAAATAGGCTCAAGAAGTGATCGTATTCAGCCGGTAAGTTCAAGGCCGATCGGTTACGAGCGAGACCGGCAATGATCCCCCGATGCTTTTTCCCGAGGCCTGATGTCTCAAAGGCCTGTCGGAACTGCTGCCATCGCAAGCCGGGATCGGCGAGGATTCGGGTTTGTTCTTCGATCGGGAGTCCATGTATCATGGTCGTTAATGTGCGGATGGCCTTCTCCACGCTTTCATACGGGGGAGCAAGTTGGAGTCCGGCATAGAATGTTTCCAAATGCCGGCGGAATTCAGCTTTCAGAGCCGAGATTCGATCGGGTATGGGCTGTGACGATTCAGACATGGTGTTCCCGACGATGATACGGCATGACGAAACCGCGTGACAACTTTTCCACGGAGGAATGTATGAATCGTCTGTTCAATGGGCTACTTGCGCTGATGATACTGGTTGTCCTGGCAGG
>JBKKBQ010000164.1:0-8353 GCA_046714015.1 Nitrospira sp. | reverse complement strand
GCAAAGGAGACCGCGTCGTGGCCGTCGCCAGACTGGCCGAAGTGGTCGAACGGGAGGATGCGGCTCCCGAGGACACACCCGAGGCCTGACAGGCTGCGGAAAAACTCATTCTGGTCTCTGTAGCCGTCACGGATATCGAGGTGTGAGGGGACGCTGAACAGCCATGCAGGATGCGCAAAAGGGCGTCCAGCAAGGCCTCAGCAAGGTCCGCGACGCGAAGAATAATGAGCCTCACGTTTGCGGACGGGCGCGAGTCGGTGAGCGCCCGGTGTCTTAGAGGCGAACCGTAGCTTGCTTACACCCGGCCCTCCCATCGCCTGTATGAATAGGCGTTTGCCCAGGCCGTACGTTGAGCCTCTAAGTGATGCGAGAACGCCGCTGGCGGACTTTTTCCGCATCCTGCTAACCTGACCGGGCCCCGCAGTGGTTCAATGCACGAGCAGGTATCCTCCCCCATGCCTCCCGCCGGTCCCAAGACCAAGAAGCCTCTGGATATCGTCGTCAAATTCGCGCTGGCCGTCTTTGTGGGATCCTTCGCGTTGATCTGGGGGGGGATGTATCTCACCCGTCCCGATCGATCGATTCCTCCCTATACGGTCGGTGCACAATCAGGCCATATCGTCACAACGGACGTTCCTCGCGGAACAACCGACGAGGATATTGAATTGCTGGTGAAGCGTTTTCGAAAGATCGGCCACCAAACGCACGATTTCGCTCGCATGAAGATCTATCCCACCACTCCGAACGATCCCGGTGGTCCGTACAGGCAGATCACGATTTACGTGTTCGACGACCACGGATGGACCGAACCGGACGTGTTGGCAAAGTACATGTACGGAGATGCGGCGGCCATCAACAACTATGAACGATCGATGCGTGGATACTATCAATTGCAGGATCAAGAGGAAGAAGGAGGCGTGGGACCCATCCCTAAGAACGGCCAAATCTCCAGCGACACACGGATCCTCTTCAAGGGACGCGTGACGGATCCTTTACCGGTGGAGGCGGAGCCTGGACCAGGTAAGCCGATATCACCTTTCTAAAGTGCTCACGGAGCGCGGCATCTTGAATAACGGCGGTATGGGATACCACCTCAGCCGAGGATTTGTCTGACTGCGTCGACCCGAGATCGGCGGCGGGCCTTGCGGGAGAAGCCTCCGTTTCACCGGGAATCTCTCCGACACGACCCGCAATGTCGGTCACAAACTCGGTCCCGAATTCTGCCTGCAGCTTAGCCAAGAGCGCGGGTTTGAGGAACGTCAATTGTTGCAGCCAGACGGAGTTTCTGACGACCAGGTAGAGCTTTTTGAAGCGAATCTGGGCCGGCCAGGTGTGGGAACCCATGGGCTCGCCTACCATCTCACGCCAGCGATGCTGCAAACGAAGTTCCACCAGTCTCGATTCGAGACCAAGCCGCTTGGAAAGCCCGGAGAGGATGCTGCCGAAGGAATCGAGTGTACGTGGACCGATCATGTGGCATCATAGGCGGTAGCGGAGAAAGAGATCAAGGCGCCGACGTTGGATCATGACTAAAGAGACGGACGATCAGCGGAAGCTCGTGGCCACCAATCGGAAGGCCTACCACGATTACTTTATCGAGGAAAAATTCGAGGCCGGGATCGTCCTCAAGGGGACCGAGGTGAAATCACTTCGAGACAGGCGAGTGAACTTACAGGATAGCTATGCCAGCGTGAAAGAGGGAGAGGTCTTCCTCCATCACTGCCACATCAGTCCCTACAGTCACGGCAACATCATGAACCATGATCCGATCAGGACCCGCAAATTGCTTCTTCATCGAAAGGAGATCAACAAGCTCCTCGGGAAAACTCAGCAAAAAGGTCTCACGCTGATCCCGCTGCGCATCTATTTCTCGGAACGAGGCCAGGCCAAGGTCGAGCTGGGGTTAGCAAAAGGGAAGAAGCAGCATGACCGCCGAGAATCGATCAAAGCTCGGGAAGCCGGCCGTGAAGTCGAACGCGCGATCAAAGAACGGAAGTAGAGTGGAAGGTCACTCGTCGTTCAAAGTTCGTTGACGATCGAGAAGCCCCCCGCCTCTACGAACTATAAACTACACTCATACAACCAAGAAATCGCGCCCTGTTGCTGTCCATGGGCGGCATTTTGGCAGACACGGGCGCGCAGCGATTCTATCCGTTTGATGGGGTCTTGATACTATTCCCCGTCAATGAATGCCGCCTTATACATCGCTCCAAAAACAGCGGTCAGCGCCAGCAATCCAAAAAATATTGTCATCATGTGATCTTCACCTCCTTCGATCTGTTGAAAGTATACTGCTCGAATATGAATGGTTCGTGATGAAATCGTGAAGAAATCTTCATCATTCATACCCCCTACGCTGGAACCCTATGCCTGACGGTCTCTGGGCGTCATTGGCCCAACCGGCTCCAGCCACCTCACCGACTGGCGAGCTGCAACATGCCATACAACACTCCGAAGATGGCGGCCAATAAGAATACTTCAATGAAGGAAATCATGATGGTTGTTCACCCCTTTCGCTTTTCTTCATGTATACGCCTCCAAAATGAAGCCTCCATGAGGGGGTCATGAAGAGTTCTTCATGCATGGAAACCCCTATGGAACTAAGATCGTCGGGCGCAGTTGAGAAACGACTAGGAGGGAACTGGCTGCTGAGCGAGAGCCGGTAAACGCAGGGTGAAGACGGAGCCTTTGTTGACTTCGCTTGTGACGGAAATGCTCCCGCCGTGGGCCTCCATGATTTCCTTCACGATGGGCAGCCCAAGCCCGGTCCCGGCGGAATCTTTCGCCCGGGCCCAATCGGTGCGGTAGAATCGCTCGAACAGATGGGGAATACTTTCAGGCTCGATGCCGTGGCCTGTGTCCTCGACCGCTACCGCCACTTCTTGACCGACAGGCTGCAGGCGGACAGTGACGGCTCCACCGGATGGAGTGTATCGCAGTGCATTGTCGAGCAAATTGATCAACGCTTGTTTGAGCCACTGGGCGTCGCCGAGTACGAAGGGAACCGGTTGGGATTCAAACCGCAAGGTGATCTGACGGTCATTCGCAAGGAGAATCAGCTCATCTACGAGCTCTTGAATCAGAGGCTCCACAGCGAGCCGGACGAGATTGACAGGGGGTTTACTGCTGGTGAATTTGGCGAGAGTCAATAGTGGGCGGGTCAAGGCGATGAGCCGTTCCACTTGTTGGAGATTGTTGAGCAGCACCTCATGATATTCTTCCGGGGTCCTCGCTTTCATAAGCGCGACTTCCAGGTTGCCCTGCAGAATGGTCAGGGGGGTCTTCATCTCATGGGCGGCGATCTCGCAGAAGTTCCGTTGGACCTCACTGCCTCGCTGGAACTGATCTAAGACAGAGTTGACCGCCTGGGTGAGTCGACGAAATTCGCGATAGGGTGAATCCACGGCCAACCGTTTGCCGAGGTCGGCCTCCGACATTGTTTCGGCGCTCGTGCATAACGATTCGATGGGAGCCAACATTTTTTTCGCCAGCCAGAGGCTGCCGACCCACGCGACCACGAGCGTCGCCCCGGATCCCAGCGCGAACAGAAACACAAGACTATTCAGGGTTTCCTGGTAGTGCAGCAACGACGTTTCGGCCTCCAAGATGTACCGCGCATGGCCTTTCCCTTTGACGGGAAGGAATAAGTGTCGAGCCGGTGTCCCATCGGGCGCGTCCAGTGTGTCGAACAGAATCGTCTTCAAGCGGACTTGTTCAAGTACGCGAGAGGGAAGCGGCTCTTGTCCCGCCGCGTGAGGACTTCTCCACAAGAGCAAGCCGTCTGTTGAAAAGACCCGAAGGGCGTGGGTGACGTCGGACAGGAAGCGCGGGTCGGTGTTGCTGTAGCTCAGCTCGCTGGTCGGAGTTGTGTCTTTGCCGCTTTGTTCGAAGAACTCCGGGTGTCGCTCGACAAACTCGGCCAGAGTCTGCGCGAGCACGAGCAGGCGACCATCGACAAAACGCTGCAACAGAATCTCGCTTGCCGTATACACGAGGCCGGAAAAGGCGAGAAGACCCGCCATGAGGACGAAGGCGGACCAGCTGATCAAGCTGCGCAGGGACTTCATGCGGAGGCGTCCGGCTCTTCCAGCATATATCCTGCGCCGCGGACCGTGGCGATCAAGGGCGGTGAAAAGTCTCGGTCGATCTTCGCGCGCAGGGCCCGGATGTGGGCGTCGACGATATTCGTCATGGGGTCATAGCTGATATCCCACACATGTTCGATGATCGCCGTTCGTGTGAGTACACGATTCTTGTTCCTCAAGAGGAACTCCAGCAGGGCGTACTCTTTATTCGTCAGGGAGATTTCCTGTCCTCCGCGCCAGACACGGTGAGAAGCCGGGTCCAATCTGAGGTCGGCCGCCTGAAGATGAGTGAGTTGCTGAGAACTGCCCCGGCGCAGGAGCGCCCGTATTTGGGCCAGCAGTTCCACGAACGCGAAGGGCTTCGGTAGAAATTGGTCCGCGCCGGTATCAAAGCCCGACACTTTGTCTTCCACCGTGTTGCGCGCTGTTAAGAGGAGCACCGGCGTCATGATCCGCTTGTCCCGAACACGGCGGCAGAGGGTCAGACCGTCGAGCTTGGGCAACATAATGTCCAGGATCATCAGGTCATAAGCATTGTCCAGAGCCAACGCCAAGCCTGTTTCGCCGTCGGCGGCAACGTCCACCGCATAGTGCTCTTCTTTCAATCCTTTTCTGACGAATTGAGCCAGATCCGCATCGTCTTCAACGAGCAGAATTCTCATGGTCGACCTCATGACCGGACCACGCGGACCGGTCGCACAGGAAGCGGCTGCTCAACAGGAGCTGCTCTTGCAATCCGTGACCACCAGGTTGGTTGCTTTTTCGTCGGGATCGAGCTCGATGGGGAGCCAGGTCATCCCCACCGCTCGCTCATCCTGGTGGACGTTGCCGGCTCCGTCCAGGAGACTGACAATATAATAACGGCCGGCGGGAACCTTCATGAACCAAAAGTGACCGGTGGGGTTGGCCCTCGTCGTACGAAGATAGGGAATCAGGCGTTTCTCGCTGAGCAGCTGAGCCATGACCGCGCGAAGGCATTCTCCAGTCGATCCCTGAGTCATGAGAGATTCTGAGGATGGGGTCTCGCCTTTTGACGGGCAGAAGTTGGCTCGCACATATTTCTCAAACCAATACCGAGTCGAGGGCACGGCTGGAATGAGGTACACCGAGACGCCCGCCTGAGTTACGGCTTTTCCGGAGGATGCGCGCAAGAACACCTGCCCGGTCGCACTGCCTCGACCTTTCGCCCGGTACGCGAAGAGATCTTTCTCGTTGAAGGCCGGCGGACTCGGTGCACTCCCCGTGACGGCGTAGGCTGCTGGGACAGGCGCCCCATTGAGCAGCAACACACAGGTGAGCAGGTAGCGAAGCTGGAGCGTACGTCTGATCATGATCGGAGTGGTGCAGCGGGGGCAGTGGCCGACTCATCTGTCCCAGTGGAAGGTAAGACGGCCTTATGTTTGAGCGCCCGGCCTTTGTCCGGTGTCGGGTCGTTCACAAGGCCATAGATCTCCCGGCCTTCATGGCCGTCCGGCAAATATTCTGTAATCGGCATCCCGTCTTCACGAACGAAGAGCAGGCAGTGGCAGTACTTGTAGATCTGCATTTCGTCGCAGGCGCAGATCCACCGTCGGAGCTTGGCTTCGGCTTCTTTGTCCTTGTAAAAGTTGCAAGGGCAGAGCGGTTTCCCAAGTTCATCGACATGGGAGGCTAATCCCTTGACCACCGCCTCCGTCACCGCAGGGGTGGGATGCATGGTCGTTCCGCTTTTGTCAGCAAACCCCTTCACGAACTTCCGGATCTTCTCGAGACTCTCCTCGGTCGGTTCAGCCATGCGCCTATTCCTCCTCTGGGGCGACCAGTGACGGTGACGCTAGTTTACAAGGGTAATTCGCTGCTTTACAATCCGTCCCTTCGGTCCACGTGGTGAACGATCATGACAGAAGAGTCAATCCAACGGACATTGCTGCAACGGCTGACCGCCGAATTAGGGGCTCTCGAGGCCGAGCGACTTTCGACTCGCGTACGTCAGGCCACGTCGAGGCCTGATATGGACGCGCGGCTCCTGACTCTGCTTGACGAACTTCAAGAGTTGTCCCAGAAAACAGCTCGCGCGGCAGTGGAAGCCCTTCCTGAGCTCGACCGGCGTGGCGGACTCTCGCATATCATTTTGTGGCTCGATCTCGGAGTCGCACTGGCTCAGTCTTCCGGGGCATCCGCGCTCAAATATTTCAAAGATAGTCCCTTGGTCCTGGGGTTGATTGAGCAGGCCGATGCACGCACTGAGATCTTGACGATCGGCCTTGAAATCGCCGAGCAAGATGCGAACGTGGCGCTCGAATACATCCGTTACGCCCCGCAGATTCTGTCCGATGTTCCTTCCACCCAATTGCGACCCTGGCTCGATATCGGCATTGAACTGACCGAGGTCAATGTCGTCGTCGGGCTTGAATTCATCCGACAAATCTCGAAGCTGGCCCCCGTGCTGGCTTGGGAAAGTGTGAGGGATTGGACGACATTAGGCATGAAATTGATTGTGCCGAACAGTCTTGGGAAGCCGGACTATATGGCGACCATGGAGTTCCTCAGGACCAGCCCGTCGATTCTTGGAAAGATCGAAGACCCTCCCGTTCGGGAACAGGTCGTCTCCCTGTGCCTCCTGTTGGCTGACCATTCCTCTGAGTCCAGCATGATGTGGCTTGCAGAGTCACCCGACCTCTTGGGAACGTTGCCGTCAATGGAATGGCGGATCCGGCTGTTGCAGTACGGCGCGTTGCTTGCCGAGACGCACGCTGAAGTGACACTCGAGTATTTGCGTCGTGCCCCCGAACTCGTCGGACTCATCGGAAATGGACCCGAAGCGCTGACACGATTTGAGAATTGGTTTCAGGCTGGGATGGAAGTCGCGGCCTACAGCCCGGACGGAGCGCGCGCCTATTTTTCAGCGGAGTCGCGAAAAGCACTGGCGTCGGTCGAGCAAGCCTTGAGCGGGGTGCCGTTTCGGCAGGTCGCGCGCCGAGTGAAACTGTTTGTCCAGGGACTCTGTGGAACCGACATCGCCGTGACGGCGCTTCCGGATTCGTTGACAGCACCGGCCCGCGCGACGGTCAGCGCAGATGGGAAAACCATTTCATTGCCGGCGCTGCTCCGTCGGTATCCGACGGCCATGGAAAACGAGCGTCTCTATCTCGTGATGGCGGCGCATGAAGCTGGACATGTGGAGTTCGGTACCTATCGCCTCCGGCTTGATTCTCTCACCGATTTGATTGAAACCGCGCAACGCCGGTATGGTCGATCCAATGAAGCCAGGCCAGATACACTGGCCACCCTCTTTCAGATGTATCCGACCCCCACGCTGGTGCGGGATCTCTGGATGGTGCTGGAAGATGCACGCATCGAATTCTTGCTGCAAACCGAGTATCCGGGACTCCGGTGCGATCTTGCGCGATTGGCAGCTCAATCCATCGGCCCGCGCGATCCTGCGCAAGGGGTGATGCCAAAAGAACTGGTCGTCGATAGCCTCTTGAGACTCTCCACCGGTGAAGCGGAAGAGAGCGCAGTACCAAAATCTGTCAGGGAAGAAGTCTCGATCCTCTGGAGCCTGTGTCAGTCCGTTCTCAAGACTACGGCCACGGCAGAAGACACGGCGCGTGTGGTCGATCAGGTCTATGTTCGGTTGGAAGAACTGCTGGTGGCTCACGGCGAGATGATCACGACGGATCGGCGCGAGGAACAAAAAGATGCAGAAACGGGAGAGACCAAACCGGAGCAACCGGGTGATCAATACCGCGCAGTGACCGATGTGGTCTATCGTGGCTCGATGAATCCGGAGTTCATCACGTGGAGTCAGGAACAATTCGACCGGCAACAGGAGCCTCCGGCACAATCTGCTGTTCCCATGAAAGAGACTGTGCGGAGCGGTGAGCACGAATCCGGAAGCAGAGACATGTTGAGCGAGGGGCGTTCATTGCCGTCCATAGTGGAAGAGTGCCTCGCACTTGATGTGGATACACCACCGATTCGGGAGCTCGCGGCTCATGACGGGCCAGCCATCCTCTACCCTGAGTGGGACTATCGGATTGACGATTACCGGATGAATTGGTGTCGCGTGGTTGAACGACCAGCCGACCCAGGGTCCGACGACTTTGTCACGGAGACGTTGGTCTCCCAGCAGAGTACCGTCAAGTCGCTGCGCCGGTTTTTTGAAGGCTTGCGTCCTCCAGCCTTCCGCCGCATCGCGGGGCAACCAGACGGGGAAGAGGTGGATCTCGATGCCGTCGTCCGGCGAATGGGGGAACAACGGGCGGGCATGGAAGGCGACGATCGGC
>JBKKBQ010000163.1:0-8879 GCA_046714015.1 Nitrospira sp. | reverse complement strand
GGAGAGTTCCCCGATACGCTCAACAGCGCCGAGGAAAGCACGGTCGTCGTCATGATCCGCCCGGACGACATCCATCTCATGCCGAACAAGTCGGCCGAGTCTCGGATTGTGGCCCGCCAGTTCCGAGGGTCGGAGAATCTTTACACAATCCGCCTTCCCTCCGGACAAGTTGTCCACAGCAGTGAAAGTTCCACCAGCGTCTTCCAGGAAGGGACGGCTGTCGAACTCCGCGTCTCCGCCACCCATACGGTGCTCTTTCCCGTCGAACAGCCTCCTCTTCACTAGACATGTAGACATGCAGATTTCGACCGAATGAGTGTGCAGATTGACAGCTTTCACGGGATCTGGCATGGATGCACAGGCGCTCTGGCTCCCACCCCGCCTAGCGCGAGCTACCTTTCCAGGATGTAAGGAGTATCGATGGACGTGTTGAAAGACGCCATTGATTACGGAGTGATCGGCCTGTTACTGGTCCTGAGCGTGTGGTCCGTAGCTGTCGCCATCGAGCGTTGGCTCTTTTACCGACGCGTCAATCTCTCTCAGTTTTCAAACGCGCAACTGCTGGAAATCACTCTGACCAAACGCCTCGTGATTATCGGCACGGTGGCTGCCAACGCCCCGTATATCGGCCTCCTGGGAACGGTGCTTGGTATCATGTTGACCTTCCACACGATGGGCACGTCGGGTACAATGGCCGTGAGCACCATCATGATCGGCTTGAGCCTGGCGTTGAAAGCGACCGCCATCGGTCTTCTGGTCGCTATTCCTTGCGTCGTGATGAATAACGTGCTGCGTCGGCGTGTGAGCGAGATCGTGACTGAGTATAGGGCACAACATGGAACGGAACATTGATCAGATCAACGTGATCCCGCTCGTGGATGTGATGTTGGTCTTGCTCGTTATTGTCTTGACCACCGCCACCTTCATCAGCACCGGTCAAATTCCCGTTAACTTAGCCAAAGCCAAGGAGGTGGGCGATCGGAAAGATGTGCCGATCGTGATTTCCTTGACTGCCGATGGAAGTCTGTTCTTAAATGACACCCCCGTCCCCAATGGAAGTCTTCCCTCCGCGCTGAGCTCCCGGCCTCGTGAATCGGCCGTGGTCGTACGAGCCGACAAAGTGACCTTGCTTGAAAAATTCGTGGCGTTGGTCGACGAAATCCGCAGCCTCGGGTTTCAACAGGTCAGCCTGGAGGTCATTCGTCTGTGATGGACAATTCCGTCCCGCTGACAGACAGTCGAACCGGCCCAATGGCGGCGAGTTGGCTCGCGTCCTGCCTTCTGCACGGAGGACTAGCCATTGCAGCGATCTTTTTCGTACAGCGTATGCAGTTGGCGCCGCAGACTGAACCCTTCCAGTGGGATGTGGCGATGGTGGCCACCCTCTCATCTTCAGCAAGGTCCGCGTCCCCATCCGAATCGACGGCTCCACCTGCTACAACACTTCGGCCCTCATCTCCACGAGCAACGGATGCACATCAAGCAGTACGGCCGGTGCAGCCAAGAATAACCACGCCGGTAACTCCACCAGCACCTGTCACTGAATTCACTCCTGAACCTCACCAAGCACAGCCCCTCCTCACCGAGTCTCATTCACAAGGTTTGACATCCTCTGTACCGGCTGACTTGCCATCTCAAAATGCGTTGCAGCACCTTTCGGCTCCATTAGCTGAGCCGGTCGCACCTAGTCACCCCCCGCTCCTTTCGTCGGCTTCCACAAATGCTTCGACAACATCTACCGATCAACTCAAGTCAGCCAAAACCGATTACGGGTGGCTTACCGAGCTCATGGCACGGTGGATTGAGGATCTGAATAAGCGCTACCCGGCCACGCTGCGGACCGAGGGTATTCAGGGGAAAGTGATGTTGGCGGCGATGCTTCACGAGAATGGGCTGCTGAGCGACGTGCGCATCGTCAAGAGCTCAGGCAACACAGCGCTCGACGAGGTTGCTCTGGAAGACGTGAGAAACGGCCCACCCATCAACCTATCACGCCCGCTGGAACGAGCCCACATGCCGGTGAAGTTCTCGATTAGCTATGATTTGAAGACGGTTCGCTGATCGTTTTCTGTTAAGACGTACAGTCCTGTTGTTTCCAATCGCGCAGTACGCCGGACTGATCAAACGTGAGGACATACGCCTTGCATGGAGCCGGAGGAGCATAGCCGCCATAGGCTGCCGTGCTGCTCCCTCGATCGAAATAAGTCCAGACTGCTCGTCCCTCTTGTACCTTGTCCACCTTGTGTGGCGCCCCGTATCGGCTCGCTACGACTTCCTGGGTGACTTGGCCAACCTTGTGCTGAAAATATCCCGTTTCGAACTGGCTGCACCCGAACAACATCCCAAATCCTGCAAAAACTAGATACCTCGGACGTACCAGCGTCAGTTTCATGGCTGTGGACCTCGCCTTGGTTTCACTCATCTTAATAAACATATTGAAGCTATGTCGTTATGGCGCTCGCAGCCGATTCCGAAGGCCGGACGAAACGGTCATCTTTCCCTCGTCGTCGACGATGATCGCCTCAACATGCGGCAAGCGCTCGACCAACGCCATCCC
Organism: Nitrospira sp.; assembly: GCA_046714015.1. Classification (GTDB taxonomy): domain Bacteria; phylum Nitrospirota; class Nitrospiria; order Nitrospirales; family Nitrospiraceae; genus Nitrospira_D. The sequence continues at coordinate 6,322 of JBKKBQ010000163.1, read as the reverse complement.
TGCCTCGGGTCCCAACACAAAAATCCCAGTATCTAATCCGTCGGCCACCACACCTTCCTTGGCAATGACCGAGACGCTCTGACAAGCACGTGCCGGCTGCAAGGTCTGAGGGTCCAGGATGTGATGATACCGGATTCCATCCTGTTCGAAGAACCGTTCGTAGTCCCCGGCTGTTGAAATCGCTTCATCTTTCAGATCGATCATGGCAATCAACGCCCCCTCTTCGCGTGGGTGCCTGATACCGACGGGAAACCCATTGCGGTCCGGAAGGACGCCGAAGGTTTTAATATCCCCGGATAAGGCAACACTTCCCCCGACAGCTCCTGCTCGTTTCATCTCCGCTACCATCCGGTCGGCCGCATATCCTTTGCCAATACCGCCAACGTCGATACGCATGCCTTCGCGCGGCAGATAAATAGTCCGCGTCTGTTTATTGATTTGAATAATTGTCCAATCGACGAGCGGTTTCAGTCGCTGCAACTCCTCCCCAGTCGGGATCTGTTGCCGCTCGGTGAAACTCCAGGCATCCATCGCAGGCCCCACAGCGATGTTGAAGCCACCACTCGTTAATTGCGCCATTTCAATGGATCGGACTACCAACTCCACTGTCTCTCGGCTCACCTGCACAGGCCGGCGGCCGGCTTCTGCATTCACCTGTGAGAGTTCACTGTCAGAACGCCAGGTGCTGAGCAACTGTTCGAGCCGCTTGATCTCGTCGAACGCGGCCTGTACAGCCCGATCGCCCATGTTTTTGTCGGAAGCCACAGCCGTGACCGTAACCAGGGTGCCCATATGTAATTGAGAACGTTTTGAAACGCTGGACTGAGACTTCTGCGGTACCCCTGCACACCCAACCATAGAGATGACAAAACCACCTACGGCTATGGAACAAATCCATGCTTGGAGTGATCTCATTGCCCGATCTCCTTCACCACCAAAGTCGACAGAAGTATTTTGGATGCCGTGGATAGGGCATCAGTTAGGACCGTCAAGACTCGCCCCACGACCAGACTGCCCGTGAGCTGATCTGGATTGAGCAGTGAAGGCAATTCCGTTGCACACCTGACATACTCACAACTAGTGCTCCCAGTAGACTCCCGTGGAACACCCAGATCCGCTTCATGGGGAAATTATATGGCAAGCCGCGTTGGAATGGCAGACCGCTCCACGAAAACTAACCGCTTGACAGCGCAATACTGATCAGGATATTAATAATCGTTCTCAATTTCAACCTATCGATCGTCGAGCATCATGACTATCACCAAGGCACCCTCGCTGGAACACGATCAGACTCTTGAAACGCGCTGTGAGTGCGGACAATTGATCGCCAAGATGTGCGGGCAAGGCTTGGAATTGAAGTGCAAACGGTGCAAGCGCATTGTCATCATCCCCTTTACTTCAATCGAAGGCTGGGGGAAAGGAACATCATAATTTAATACGCGAAAGGAGGAACACTCATCACACCCCGCTTATAGAAACATATGTTTCCCTTTTACATGAAGACCAGAGACCATTGAGTCCCGAGTCAGACCATAACCTTACTCATGAGGGAGGATACCGATGAAGATGCGGTCAATCCTCGGGGCTCTTGTCATTGCCGGTCTGCCGGTGATGCCGGTTTGCGCGGAAGAGATGACCCCTGAGGCAATCAAGAAAATGGTGGATGAAGCGGTAGAAAAACGTCTGCAAGAGCGAGAGCGGCAAGGACTGCCAACGGAACGTCGCGAAGGACAAGCTCAGCAGGACGTCGGGACGGGGCTGCCGTCCTCTCCGCCTGGACCCGAGAAATATCCGTTGGCCACTGGTTCGATCCCGCTCATCCGAGTCGAACGGCCAGGCGAAGAAAAGGTTCCTCTGGGATTTAGCTCGACCGGATCAGGCAAACTAATCTACGCGAAACCATTTTTAAGCGTACCGAAAGCCACCCTCGGCGGCTACGTCGATGCGATGTACAACATTATGTCTCGCCAAAACTTGGACAACCCCAGTCGGAATAGTTTCGGCCAACAGCGGTTGGTACCGTTTATCTATGCCGACATTACCGACCGTGTGAAATTCGCGGCGGAACTGGAGTTTGAACGGGGTGCTACAAACGCACCGCAAACCGGCGATGGTTCCATGTCAGTGGAGTTTGCCCAAATCGACTATCTGGTCGATGAGAAAATCAACATTCGCGCCGGCCTTCTCCTCATGCCGGTCGGCAAGTTCAATCTGTTACACGATTCACCGTTGAACGACCTGGTCGACCGTCCGATGGTCTCCAGAATCATCATCCCGAGCACCTGGTTCGAAGCAGGGGCCGGTATTTATGGAACCTTGTACCCGACATCCCAGTCAAAGGTGGACTATGAACTCTATGCGGTGAACGGCATGAGCCAGACGGCCGGCGCCATCACCGACCTGGGCGTCCGAAACGCGCGCGGCAGCGTGTCACGCGACCGAGATGACAGCAAGAACATTGTCGGGCGCCTCGCCTTCAGCCCGATGTTGGGCATCGAAATCGCCGGGTCCGGTTACTACGGTCAGTACAAGCCTTCGGCTGGGACCACTGCTTCCGGCTCCATCGGTATCTATGCGGTGGATTGGACGTTACAGCGCGGCCCGTTCGAACTCATCGGAGAAGCGGCCTGGTCCAGGATCACCAACAACAACGCGACCGGTATTGCCGCGACTCCCATCGGACCAGCGGGCATGTTCGGCTACTATGTCCAGGGGAACTACCACTTCATGCCGGAATTCTTAAAGAGACTGGCTCCCAGCCATTTCTCGGACGCATCGACCTTCACAGCCACCATCCGATGGGAGCAAGTCGATACCGATACCGACAATCGCACCATCGTGAATGGTGCAGGCAACCGGCGAGAGCTCGATCGAGTGACGGTGGGCCTCAACTTCAGACCGATTGAAGATACGGTCTTCAAAATCAACTACCAGCATAACACGCAGAACGGCGCGACGGGATTAACACCCGCAGGTGATTTAGGTGCTGCCGGCAGCCGGATGGACGGAGACGGCGTCCTCTTCCAGGCGGCGACATACTTCTAACTGTAATGAAAGGAGGCTCCTCGCCGCGAAGCGGCGGGGAGCTCATGACATGACGAAGTTCTTGAAAATGGGTGCACACATTCTCCCGCTCGTTTTGCTCGGGAGCCTAATCAGCTGTGCCTGGATGAACGGGATGCAAGAACGGTCTGCGGTGTGCAGCTACGATCATGCCTGGGATGCGGCGGTCGCTGCCGTAAAGGACCGCTCGGCCGACACCATGAATAAAGAAGCCGGATTGATCGTGACCCAATGGCTCGACATTCCCATGCCGGGACGGACCTACGGGGTGTTCCGGAGAGAGGTCTCGGAGAGCAAAGATCGGTCCCGTCTCACGTTGAAAGTAAAGCAGCTGGACGATGTCGCAAGGATCTCTTTTGTCGAAGACCGGGAGAGCTGGGCATTTCGCGGCGGATCGCGACTTTTCGGCTGGGTACGCACAGAGCCGTCTGCTGTGGTCATGCGCGACGTGCAAAATCGCCTGGATGCCAAATTGCGGGAATACGGATGTACCGTCAGCTAAACATCATCGCAGGCGTCGCGATCGGAACAGCGCTCTGGCTGACCACGCCGACTTCGGCCTTCGCAGAAAAGGTTTGGGACAATGATCTCAAGCGGTATCTCACCGAAGCTGAATTGAATCATGCGGAAGTCTTCATGTCGGAAGAGGATGCCGTGAAGATCATGCTGCCGAAATCCGAGCGTATTCACAAAGACGTGCTCCGGCTAACGCAAGAGAAGAAAGACCTGATCGAACAGCGTATCGGGTGGAGATTCCCTGAGCCGGCCTTCGAAGTCTACATCGGTGAAACCGGCGGCAAGATCGACGGCTACGCCATGGTCCATAACACCATCGGCAAGCATAAACATATGACCTACATGGTCGGCGTGGACCCCAAGGGCGCCTGTTCGGACGTTGAGCTGCTGGTGTTTCGCGAGGCCAGAGGAAGCGAAGTCCGCAGAAAACGATTCAATGCGCAGTACGAAGGCAAGACGGTGTCGGATCCCATCCGCATCAACAAAGACATCCTCAACATCACCGGTGCCACAATGTCCGTTCGCTCCATCAGCGCCGGTGTGAAGCGCGTGCTTGTGTTGGTCGACGAATTCTATTTAAAACCGGCCGGGATCGGCAGCGATACGCTGACGGAAAAAGATACAGGATTCTTCTCATCCATATTTGGGAAGTAGCTCAAGCGGACCCAGCGTCCCGGTATGCGACATTTCAATCAGAAATTCAGGCTGCGTGATTCGGATCGCCATATTCGGTTGCTCTATACGTTGTTCTTGCTGTTGATGTTCGTGGGATTCGGCTTCTCTTTTTTTTGGGCGCATAGCATGACGGGACTCTCGCCTCAGGGCATCGCTGAACACTATCGAGGATCGGACATCACATTCGGGGAGCCGATGTCCTTTCGTGAGCTGGCGGAAATCACTCATTTTCATCTCTTTACGATGCCGGTGGTATTCATGATCTTGATTCATGTGATGTACCTGACCAGCGCCAGCCACGCGCTGAAAGCGATCGTCACCTGGGCCGGCTTCGGCGGCGTGATGCTCGACCTGCTGTCGCCATGGCTGATCAGCTATATCTCCCCTATTTTTGTCGTCTCGATGTTGGCCGGGGATACTCTGATGACCATCAGTTTCCTAGTCATGACGATCGTTCCCTTATACGAAATGTGGGTACTCGGGCAGCCATTGATGGGAGGGAAACACCCACAAGAATCGTAAGCACCCGCACCGATCACACACTCTTTCAGCGGCCAGCGGTTACTCACCCAGAGCCCAGAGTCACACAGGTGATTCTGGGCTCTTCGTTTTTAAGGAGGCAGCGTCATGCATGTTGACATTGCAGATCGGATCGAGCCTGCCGTTCTGACTATTCAGAGCATGCTCACAAAGATCGATCGTCTACATCTGCCACCAGCCTCACGTCGCGACCTCGAAAGTATTCTGGTCCGGCAGGTGACGAAAGAACTGGATCGGCTTCTTCCTTGGCAAGCTGGACATGGGCAAGAGACGGCAGCGGTGGCGATTCGGATCGGACGGGCTGCACATCTGGATGGCGAGGTCTTGCACCAACTGAAACTTGCCGCCCTCCTTCATGACATTGGCCTCCTCATGCTTCCGCCTCACCTGCAACTAGGGCAAGGTTCGCTCGAGCCAGACGCTTACGTGGCAATACAGAATCACCCACGGTTGGGGGCGACATTGCTTGAACCCTTTTCCTTTCTTCGTGAGGCGACCGTCATGATCGCCCATCATCATGAATGGTGGGATGGATCGGGGTATCCCTATGGGCTCAGGGGAAAGTTCATTCCATTCGGCGCGAGGATTCTCGCCGTCGCCGACGCATTCGAAGCTATTCAGATTCCCGAGGTCTTCGACCGATCTCTGCGGAATCACGTCGCACTTCGAATTCTGCAGGTGGCTTCAGGAACTCAATTTGATCCCTCTGTCGTCGATCTTTTGGTCAGACTCATGGAAGAAACGGAAGCCATGTATTGTTTTTAAGGAGACACCTCACCGATCGCGCAGTCGGCGAACGACCTACGCCGGCCTGCAAAGTGGGAGCCCCACCTCTCGCACTTTGCAGGCACGGGCTCTCACCTCCCGAGAGCCCGTGCCGCCCATACAGGACAGTGCGGTCACGCCGAAAGGTTGTTGATGAGAAGGAAAGGATACGCCATGAAGCTAGCTCAAATTTCACGTCAAACACGAAGTGGCCTGGTTCTATTGCTTTCGATCGTTCCCTTCACCGGAGTCGTCTCCTGCTCCGGTAGCGATGACACCACGCCGCCGTCGATCGCCGCCACCGGTACGCCGGGAGCCGAAGAAGCCGTGGGCGAACGGCTGTTTCTCGAAACACGATTCGCCCAAACGTTCAAAGTGTTCGTGGACAACGGTGGCAAAATCAATGATCCCAATATCAGTGACGTGGTCGTCGAGACCGTCGAAACCTTGGGCGCACCAATCGCCCCTGGACCTTTTAAGGGTCTCTCCATGAATTGCCGAGCTTGTCATTTGGTCGACGACGTTGTGGATGCGCCGAGAGGCGGCATGCGAACCTATGCTGATTTTTCGCGCCGCAGCCCCCTCCCGGCCCGAGCGGACGGCAAGACTGTTGCCGTCCGCAATTCACCTCCTCTCGTCAATTCGGCACTCGATCGACCGAGCGGTGTCTTGTTTCATTTCGATGCCGAGTTTAATTCTATGGAAGAGCTGGTCGCAGCTACCTTTACAGGCAGAAACTTCGGCTGGCTGCCTGGAGAACGAA
>JBKKBQ010000162.1:0-7414 GCA_046714015.1 Nitrospira sp. | reverse complement strand
GCGGTCGTTAATGGCGGGCTTACAGCTCGAGAATGCCCGTATCGGAGATCGTCGCTTGCAGCTCCTGTTTGAATATTATTTCGGTCCATCTCCGGACGGGCAGTTCTTTACAAGAATGGTTGAATGGTATGGGGTCGGGCTGCACTTCTTCTATTGAATGCGATCACGCTCTCATCTTGAGTCGCCCCTCCAGCTCCGGCAACACCGCCTCGAAAAAGCATTCGTAACCCGCATTGTTCATGAGCGCTTCTACTGCAATCGCCGATTGGCCGATGTCCGTCGCTCGACGTTCGTGTCTCGCAAGCGGTGGTTTCGTGTTGCGCGTTTCGAACTTCAGAACCCAAAACTTGAAACCCGAAACAAAGCAGTCTGCTCAATCGGTTTCGTCACGAGCATTGTAGGCTGAGACAATCGGCAAGGCACCGCATCGTGAAGACACGGGCCAAGAGGCAATCAATCACCGCTTTTGGTGTCGGCCCAGCCCGCATTATTCATGTGGTTCGTGGCGACATCGCGCGGTCGCGTAGCGAGACGGGCACGTGGAGCTCCGAGGAACCGTCCATCCCCTTGAAGATGTCACAGCGAGGCCGATCGAATCGCGTCTTCCCAGCGCTTGGATCTGTACATCCTTTCAGGATTTCGGCACCTATCTATCCAACAGCTGAGATCGGTCCTGTGAAGACATGTGACGCATCTTCGTCAGCCATATGGCCGCAGCCTGTGGCGTCATCGCTCCCAACGCATGCATCAGCGAGAGCGCGCCTACTACATTGCCTGTTGAGTCCACGACCGGAATGTGTCGAGCGCGATGATCCATCATTGCACTGACGGCATCGGCAAGAATGGCGTCCTCGTGACATCTGACTGTTTCGCGGTTTTTGATGATCTCATGAAAGGTAGCCGCAGGAGACTCGTCATCGAACTCCATCATGTCGAGTGCGACATCGTATTCAGTGACTGCTAGCATCGGCTCGCTGTCCAGGCAGATGATCAGTATGGAGCATTGGTGACCTTGGATTATCTGAATCGCCTCCTTGAGAGAAGTAGAAGCACCGAGGGTGACGACTTCCCTTGTCATGATGTCTTTGACATGGCGGTCTTCACCTTGTAGTACTCCGTAAGCCTCATCATGGGTCGATTCCAAAAAGATTCCGGAAGGATGTCTAGGACCTATAGTGACCATGGAAGTGACCATGGATGAACAACGGCTGTTAAATCACTGAAACAACCCAGCATTCAATGCTCAATAGTCACCCAATGCTCAAAGTCACCTGTTCATCGTCACGCAGGGTTCACACTATTTGACCGAACGGATGGACGTCGCATGATCTTGATCGTTCACGGTGGCTTCGATCTGATCGCCCTTTGTAATTTTCCCTGCCATCTTGGTGGTCTTATCGGCATACAAGCGTACTTCACCACCCTCCTTCAGCTTGATAAAATAATACCCGTCTTTTATGCGGGCCAGTTCACCTTTGATTGTCTTGGTGGCCTTTGCCGCGCCTTCCTTTCCAGCATCCACATTCTGGAGTTTGTCATCGTCCGATTGAAAACCTTGCCGATTGGTCACAGAGTCGGTTTTCATGACGTCTGAAGGGCCAGGGGCGTGTTCTGCCTGTGCCGGATTCGTCAACCCCAAGCACAGTAACGCGCTACCGAATACAAGACCGACGACTTTGTGGATTACTATCATGGAAACCTCCTTCTCATAGCACTAAACATGAAACCCTTACCGCCCGTTTCTAATTGTTTAAAACGCACCCCCACAGGAGTAGGCCTTCTGCTCAAGCACAATCAGTTCCTTGTGGTTCCTTAGTCGATACTTCTCCTTCTCGCGAAGGGGTGACGAATCCGTCAATGAGAAATGGGTTGATCAGTCAAAAAGGAAACGGCATGACCCTGGGCATCAACTTTTGCCTCAACATTATCTCCGGGCTTGGCTTTCATGGACGACCTCGTACTCGTCGTGCGATCAACGTGCATGCGCACGACTTTCCCATCCTCTTGCTTGACGAAATAAGTGTCTCCATCAACACGCACTATCTCTCCCTTGATGGTTTTTCCGGGCTTCGATTCTCCAATCGAATCACTGATCAGCGTGGCTGATGGGGCGATCGTGAGCTGGCTCGAAGACCACGCCACGTTGGACGGCGAAAGGGCCATCCACAACATGAACATGAATCCGATCGAAAGATAACCGAGGAATTTTTGCGATAAGGTCATCATAACTATCTCCTCTCAAATTGATGAGTGATCAGTGAACAGCATCCTGTCGATTCTGCTCATATCTTGAAGTATCCTTGGAATATCTTGACCTAGGAATTGCCCTGGTTCGCCCATCAGACTGTGACAAGGCGCAGTCGATGAAAATCATTGTCGGCTGCCTGACGCTTCAGAGCTTCATCCCAAACGGTGGATTGCGCACCCAAATGCGGGCCTCAAAAGACTTTAACAACCGTCACTTTCCCCCTTGGCATTGACGAAGTGAAACGTGTGCACGCCGAACCCTTGTATCATCCGTAAGGAACGGGGGAGCGCATGATCGGACATGGCCCACATGAGCATATGGGTGGTTTCCGGCATGGTGACGCCCAATCCCAAAACGTATCGTGGGGGCAGCTGCGGCCTGCGGATAGCCTCGATCCGCCTCCATTTTGACGGCATGGACGAGATCTGAAAACTTCATCGCATCCTGATGAAAAATAGCGGAACGTTATTGCCTACCAGATCCCACTTGCCGGTCTTCACGGCAAATCCCCGGCCGTCACGCACCCTGTACGTCTTCTGACGACCGAAATCCTACTAGGCAAGGCCCAGAACAGAGGATTTGGGGCAGTGAGACGGATTATCTACCGGCGGCCTCACTGAAGACGGGGGCTATCTGAAAAGTTCTTCGAAAAGACAAGGGCTTTCTTGCCCATGCCGGAGAACCATTGATACCATTCTCCAAGGCTAACGGCGGCGATGGTCAGCAGAGCGCCGGCCAAGGCGGCGGCCATATCCTTTTGTGCGTCCCACTCGTCACCCTGAGTGCCGAGATACGCACTCCCGAGTTCCGGATTGACGATGTAGGCGACGACCGCTTCAATCAATTCAAAGAATCCGCTTTGTGCCACTATTCCACTGACGGAAAGATAATCTGCCCAAAAGCCTCGGACACCCGCTAATCGGACCAGGAGTTCACGTAAGGGATAGACCAACAGCAGTCCATAGGAAAAATGGACCAGGCGATCGAATGGATTTCTTGTCAGATCGAACGTGCGTTGCAGCCAGTGACCGAACGGCACCTCCGCATAGGTGTAATGGGCACCGATGGCATGCAGCGTCAGAAAACCGGTGATGAGAATGTACGAGGGAGTGGTAAATTCAAACCACCGATGGGACACCAAGAGCACCACCACCGCGGCCAACGCAAGGAGATTTTCCAGCAACCAATCCTGGCGATCGTAGGGAGAAATGGCCAACATGGCCCAGAGAATCGTGTACCAAGCCGCCAGTCCCTGCAGCACTCGTGTCTTTGACACGGGATCCTCATAGACAAACTCAACGAGAAGAATCGGCGAGTGTGTCGGCACCGGCCTGTTGAGGCCAGGCTCGGACGCGACGTAAGAGCAACAAGAGCGCCACGCACAGCAAGGACCCGTAAAGCGCGGCCGCCATGTCTCTCTGAGCATCCCACAGATCGCCCTGCGAACCCAGATAGGTCAGACCTAACTCCGGATGGACGGCTTGCGCCACCCACGATTCGATCATTTCCCACAATCCACTCAGGCCGAGGACGGTGATGACGGGAAGATAGTAGAGAAGCCACCCACGGACTCCCGTCGAAAGACGCAACAGCTCTTCCATCGGATACGTCAATAAGAACCCGAAGCCAAAGTGCACGATACGATCGTAATGATTCCGACTCACGGGCAAGACATATTCTATCCACCCTCCCATCGGCACTTGAGCATAGGTATAGTGGACTCCGATGACGTGCATCGTTAAAAACACGGCAATTAACGCGTACGAGGCGCACGAGAAAGGAATCCATCGATGCGTCGCGATGAGGACAAGGACAAAGATCGTCGGGAGGATGCTCGCCAGCAACCAAAACTCTCGGTCAATCGGCGCATAAGCAGCCCACAAGGATAACGCGAGATACCAAATGAACAAGGCGATTGGAATACCGAATTTCTGCCGGGTCATCAGCTTTCACCGATCCGTTTCAGCAGCGACAGGCAGGATGCTGAAAAAGTCTTCCAGCGGCGTTCTCGCGGGACACTGCCGCCTCACCATCTCGGCGGCGTTCCCAGGCGTGCCGTGCCTTATTCGGCACGGCGTGAACCTCAGAGGCTCAACGTACCGACGCGTACGCCTTGCCTCTTCGCTCGCTGTGGCCTTGCTGGATAGCCTTTTTGAGCATCCTGGAGTAATTCTGGTTTTAGGACCGTCCTGGAAAGTCCAGCCATATTTGTGGGCATCAACCGAGTTTCCGCATCCTGCTAGAGTATGTACTGTACAGGTCCAACGTCGGGCGTGCAACCGCCCCGGTGAGAATCTTCGCGTACACATGCCCGCTGATTCGAAGTGATCGGGGTTGTCCATGCCGTTTGAGAAACTCGATGGCGGCCGACAGAGTCATCTCGACATCGGCATGATGCCGCGTCCTTGCCCCTGCCAAGTATTTTGGATAAGCGGGCCAACAATGTGGCCGCAGTTGATACAATGCCACTCAACGTGCTCTTGAGCGAAACCATCGCCGAAATGGAGCGTGACACCCAACCCACCACATCGCGTGCACCGCATATCTGCGGGAACACGTTCAACGGGGGCATGCTTAACATGCTCAAATGGAGGTGGAAGTTTCTTCGATTGGGCACCATCATGCCGCGGAGAGAGAACACGTGGTGCTCGTCTCGACCTCAATCGTTCTGATTTGACAGCCCGTCCAGCCATACAACCCTCCTTCTTGAAGGAATGGATGAGGAACCAGTTTGAACTTTCCATGTCATTGCTCGGAACAGATGACCCGGTGGAAAGCGCAGGAGCGCACCACCGGCTCACCAAAAGAACCGTAAGTGTAAAGCCGCCGACAGGGTGCACCTACTAGGAACTTCCCTAGGTACCTGCCCGTCATCATCATATATCCGTAACAGTGGCAGAGCGCAGGATTAGTTTTTCCGCAGTCTGGTAGAGCTCCTGCCTGTGCGCATTTCATTCAGCTTACTCGGCATTTGTGGCTCCATTTGAAGAGGGTTTTCACCCTGCGCGAAGTACGAGATGGAGCAGCGAAGAACAGCGGCGCTAGGAAATCCCCCGAATCAGCCCTGTAATCCGGGCTTGTATCGTCAGGGCGGAAGGCGTTAGACTGTTTTTTGCTGGAAGGAGGTGACACACTCCATGGAGACGACAAAACCGAAAATCTTGCTCGCGGACGATCATGTCTTGGTGGCGGAAGGCCTTCAAAAGCTCCTTGAACCTGAATTCGAATTGACCGGAATTGCCGCAGACGGGCGCGCGCTGCTGAAAGCCGTACAGGAACATCCCCCGGACGTGGCCGTCGTCGATATCTCGCTACCGCTGCTCAACGGGTTAGACGCTTCCCGTCAGATCCTCAAAGTGAATCCAGCTGTCAAGATCATCATCCTGACGATGCACTCTGAGCCGACGTTCGTGACGGAAGCCTTTCGCATCGGCGTGTCAGGCTATGTCCTGAAACAATCTGTCGGGGCCGAATTGGTGTTGGCCGTGAAAGAGGTGCTCAAAGGCAACACCTATGTGTCCCCCATCGTGGCTCAAGGTCTCGTCGAACAAGTCGTTCATCCTACGGCACCGGGTGTCTCTCACGAACCGGCCGGCTTTGCACAAGACCTCAGTTTACGCCAACGGGAAGTATTGCAACTTGTCGCCGAAGGCAAATCCATGAAAGAAGTAGCGGCTGTGTTGGATGTCTCCATCAAAACCGTTGAATTTCACAAGACCCGAATCATGAGGCAACTCGGTCTGCGAACCACCGCAGAGTTGACAAAGTACGCGATCACGAATGGATTGATCTCGATTCACTAACAGGTGGGAGAGGTCGATGGATCATCGATCAGAGGGAGGTCATCCCTTCCGCCAGCGCAAAGCGGATGAGATCGGATGTCGTGCGAATGCCCAATTTATGGGTGATATTGGCCTTGTGGAATTCCACCGTTTTCGTCGAAATGTTGAGATCTTCCGCAATGTGCTTCGTCGTACGACCATTGGCCAGCATGATCAAGATCTCTCGTTGACGACCGGTCAAATTGCTCGAATATCCTTCCGGTCGCGACCAATCACACTCAATGGCGTCACGAACCTCAGCGTCAATTCCGCTCGATAGAAAACGCCGATTGGCAAGCACACTTTGGACGGCGGCATACAGCTCATCGGATGCCGATTGCTTCAGGACATACCCCGACGCTCCAGAACGAAACCCTTCGCTCACGGAGATCGCCTCCGCCAGCATGGTAAGAAAGATAATTTTTACGTTGGGAAGCGTGAGATGAAGTTGCCGGGCTGCTTCAAAGCCGCTCATCCCCGGCATGTTGACATCCAGCAATACAACTTCAGGACGAAGTTCCTTTGCCGCCGCCAACAAATCCTGTCCCGTACCGACTGTCCCGACAACGTTGAACATCGGCTCCAATAATTGCCGGACGCTCTCGACGACCAGTGGATGGTCATCCGCGATGAGAATACGTGCGCTGTGCATCGGAGGAATCTATTCTACAAAAATGATGGTGACCGATTTAGCTATTGGCGGTCAGCTGGGACGTTCACAATCATAAAGATACGTCACATGCGTCATATTCGCACTTGCCCGCTTGAGAAAGCAAGAGCTTCGGATGCAGACATGACCATACAACCATTCCCATAATGAGACGCCTATCTTGTGCGCGATACTAGGCAGTTCCCTAGGATCCCTGTCCGACATTACTTTGGTGACGAGGCGAAAGAGACGGCCAGTTGCAAGACCGCAGGCCCGGAAAAACCGGAAGCGTCTTCGCTGAATACGCTAGGATTTTTCCGGGCCGAGGACGATGCAGATCGTGGATCGTTCGCCGTAGTAGAACGGTCAATGTCGGACAGGCTCCTAGCCCGTATGTTCATGAACGCTTCTACTGGAACCGCCGATACGCCGATGTCCGTCGCTCGTCGTTCGTGAAGCGTGAAGCGCATATAAGAAGGAATCAGATGGATTTCTCGATGGCGAGATACGAACGACGCTTCACGAGATACGGTGCTCAATCGGTTTCGTCACGAACTGTCATGAATAGTGTGGGGTCGAATATCGCATGGGCAGTGTTTCCCTTCTCGGGCACCCGCTATTCCCGCGGTTATCGGGCTACAATCCTCGAATTTCAATAAAGCGATCGCAGCCCTCCCGTTGCAACTCCTCCTCAAC
>JBKKBQ010000161.1:0-12159 GCA_046714015.1 Nitrospira sp. | reverse complement strand
AAGAGCAAGAAAATCGTGGCCTATGGCGAGATCGGGCTCGATTATCACTACAATCATTCTTCCCCAAAGGAACAGCGCGAACGCTTCCGTGAGCAGATTCAGCTCGCGCGGGAACTGAAGCTGCCCGTCATCATTCACACGAGGGAAGCGCAGGAGGATACGATGGCGATTTTAAAGGAAGAGAAGGCGTCAGACGTCGGCGGGGTGTTTCACTGCTTTTCTGGCGATGCCTGGCTGGCAAAGTATGCGCTGGATTTGGGGTTCTACCTGTCGTTTTCCGGGATCTTGACGTTTCAGAACGCGACGATGCTGCGGGAGATCGCGAAGAATACGCCGGTGGATCGCGTGCTGATCGAAACCGACTGCCCCTATCTCACTCCCGTCCCCTATCGAGGAAAGCGCAACGAGCCGGCCTACGTGTCGCAGGTCGCGAAACAGTTGTCGTCCCTTTACGATAGGTCTTTAGATGAAATCGCCGAGCGGACCAGCGAAAACGCCAGGGGGCTGTTCAAAATCGTTTGAGCCGGCGGTCACGCTGTCGTTGAGACTTTGGGAGCTTACGGGGATTCCCCTTCTTCTCCGGTCCGCGCCTTGATCGATCGTCGTCCCCTGAATCGAGTTCTTTATTTGGTATGGTGCCGGCTGAGCCCGCTGATAGACGGAGCCTATCCATAAACTCACGAGCTCCCATGACAAAGGCCCCATGCGCTCTGGCGGCATTGACGATTTCATGATCGGAACTGACCACGGCACAGTCCGCCCCGTACTCGCATGCCAACCGTTGGATGACCTGGTCTGCCCGCTCACCTCGTTTTGAATAGATCACCTGGACTCCCGCACGATGCTCCCGCTGTTCCGATGGCCGACCTTGCTGCCAGCCGTCGAACACGACGGTGACGGGATGATTCTTTCGATGCCGATAGGCTGCAAGATCATGCACTAACCTTTCGCGGGCCGATTCAAGGTGGCCGGAAAGGCTTCCGGCAGCAGCCAGCAGGTTATACCCATCGACGATCAGGTGCATCGGCATATTTCACGCTATCGTGGTCAGGAGTAGACAGTCAATCGGGATTCCCGCATAGCCCGCATTATTCATGACGGTTCGTGGCGAAATCGCATGAAAACGCGTTGCTCGTGAAGCGTGACCCGATATAGAAATGCTCTTTCCGTCCTGCGCTTCACGATTCACGAGATACGAGCGACGAAGAACGCAGCGGCGAATCCGCGATTGCAGCAGAAGCGTTCATGAATAATGCAGGCTTAGCAACCAGTGTAATTCTTGACAAGGCGGGGAACATCTGAGAATAGTTTCATATTGTCCTCCTACTGAAAAGGGTCCATAAAGGGTCCATGCAACTACGAGAGCCGCGGCTGCGTTCCATCAACCCCCTCACTCTCCTCCTGTCCGGTGCGATCGTCTGCCTGTCCGCCTACGGAATCCTGATCCAAGCGGCCTGGGCGTGGTCCTCCGAGGATCACCGTCCTCTACCGGTGATGTCCTCGGAACACAGCCGCGTCAGAGGAACGACGGCTTCCCTTGTTCCCGTTACCGTTCGCAATTTCCGCATAATGACGAGCCCAGACAGAACCAGGCTGGTGCTGGACCTCGATCGTCACACCACTGTCATCGAGCAGCGAGCGACCAATCCAAATCGCTTGGTGATCGCCCTTCCCAATGCCTGGCTCAGTCAACCGGCCCAAGCCAAGGCCATGGATGGGTCCATCCCGGCACCCTTTAGGGTCACTCAACTGCCCTCGCATGCCGTCGCGGTGTCCCTTCCGACCACTTCGTTCCGTACCTATAAGCACTTCACGCTTTCTCATCCGCCTCGTTTGGTCATCGACGTGACTCCACCAATTGCACAAGTGCCTCCTTACGCACTAGACCCGCATGAGACACCTCAGCGATCGATTTCTCCCGCCTTGCAACCCATGATGCCGCGCGCCAAGGGATACACGACCATTGTGATCGATCCCGGCCATGGCGGCAAAGATCCGGGCGCGCGGGGAATGCGAAAAACCGAGGAGAAGGATATTACCCTCAAGGTGGGGCTCCAGCTTCGTGAGCTTCTCAGCCTGCAGCCCGGCGTGCGTGTGTTGATGACCCGAGACCGTGATGCGTTCATTGAGCTGGAAGATCGGGCCAGGTTTGCGAACCGCAACGAAGCCGATCTCTTTGTCTCCATCCATGTCAACTCTCATCCGTCACACGCGGTCAAAGGGATCGAAATTTATCACTTCGGAGAGGCCAAGGATCAGCGGGCTCTCGAGGTCGCGGCACGCGAAAACGGCACCCCGATCAGCAACACCGGGGTCGGATGGGAATACCTGGTGGCAGATCTCTTAGCGACAAAGAAGCTTGAAGAGTCCCTCGATCTCGCTTGGAACGCGAAAGAAGCCATGGTCTCCCGGATGAACGGGCAATACCTGGTCAACGATCATGGCGTCAAGACGGCGCCTTTTTACGTATTGAGATTTACGAGCATGCCCAGCATCCTGGCGGAGATCGCCTATATTTCCAACCCCGACGAAGAAGACCTCCTCAGGAGACCGGCATTCGTCCGGGATGTCGCTCAAGCTCTCTACCATGGCATTGTTTCGTTCCTTGCTAGTAATCGAGCGGACATCCGATAATCGCTTCGCTCATCACCGGCCACGTGCTGAATGCCCATCGTCAAACTGATTCTCGAATATGACGGCACGGCCTATGCCGGCTGGCAACATCAGCCCGACCAGCCGACGATTCAAGAGGCCGTCGAAGCAGCCATCACTGGCGTCACTCAAATCCACGCACCGATAATCGGCGCCGGACGCACCGATGCGGGAGTGCACGCGCTGGGGCAGGTCGCGAGCTTCCGTATCGACCGTGACCTGACGCCGCGGGAATGGACCAGGGCGCTGAACGCTCATCTCCCGAAGAGTATCGTCGTGCGATCAGCCGCGCTTATGCCGCACACATTCCATGCGAGGCACTCGGCCAAGGGCAAACTGTATGAATACCGCATCCTGAATCGCCAGGAACGTCCGGCGGTTGAGCGTGATTATTGCTGGCATATCCATCCGCCCTTGGACGATGCAGCGATGAATCACGCAGGATCGGTTCTAATCGGCTCGCACGATTTTTCTTCATTCCAGACCCAACCCACCGACAACGATGATCCCATCTGTCATCTACAACGATTCGCGGTGTTCCGTGAGGGCGAACGAGTGCGAATCGAAGCCTATGCCGACCGGTTCCTGAAACAGATGATCCGCTCGATCGTCGGGACGCTCGTGGAAGTCGGCTCGCATAAGCGCACCCCGGAGAGCCTCCACGCCATTCTCACGGCACGTGACCGATCGGCTGCCGGTAAAACAGCTCCTCCGCAGGGACTCTTCTTGGTCCGAGTCGACTACGATTGACCCTTGTCACGTTCATATTACTGACAATTACGTATTGTTTTGCTATGATGCCACTAGGACGTGCACCTCATCCCTCACCATAAAGGAGATCCGGCATGTTGACATCCTTGCGAGCTCTCACACTCGGCTTGTTTGTGCTCAGTCTTGGAGTGACCCCGTTCGCCATGGCCGCGCCTGGCCAGCAGAATAAGATGAAGGCCTGCAACGAACAGGCGAATGCGAAGGGATTCAGCGAGGGGAAAGGAGACGAGCGGAAGGCGTTTATGAAGGAATGTCTCTCCGCCAAGCCGGAGAAAAGCGAAGGCGGTAAGGGGGGTCAGCAGAATAAGATGAAGACGTGCAACAAAGAGGCGGGCGACAAGAAACTGAAGGGCGACGAGCGGAAGAAATTCATGAGCGATTGTCTCTCTGCGTAATCCTTGCCCCGACGCGGCTCATGCCGCGCCGGATTGATTTCGTCGGCGAACCTGCCCGTATCGATGACCGTTAGGGATGGGACTGCTCATCAGGATTTTCGAGTCTTTTGCGGAGTTCGATCAATTCTTGCTCAAGCGCCAGAAAACGATCGCTGATGGGGTCCGGCAAATCCACCTGATCCATCGTCGCGTCCGGCAGACGCTCGCCCTGTGTCTTGATCACCCGAGCCGGCACACCGATCACCGTCGAATTGGCTGGAACGTTCTTCAACACGACTGAATTGGCCCCAATCTTGACATTGTCGCCGATCGTAATCCCTCCCAAGATCTTTGCCCCGGCACCCACCACCACATGATTGCCCAACGTCGGATGCCGCTTGCCCCGTTCCTTGCCCGTTCCGCCCAACGTCACGCCCTGAAAGAGGGTCACATAATCCCCGATTTCTGCTGTTTCCCCGATCACCACTCCCATGCCATGATCGATGAAAAAGCCGGTCCCGATTTGTGCTGCAGGATGGATCTCCACACCGGTCACCCAGCGGGCCAACTGCGATATCACGCGCGGCAAAATAGGGACATCATGCAACTTCAGCCAGTGGGAGATACGATAGGCCAGGAGCGCATGAAAGCCCGCATAGGTGAGGATCACTTCGAGCTTGCTGGTCGCAGCCGGATCTCGGTCGAAGACGGCTCTTAAATCCTGTTTGATGATGTCAAACATGCCGGTTAATAAGTTGGAAAGGGAGAAAGTCTAAAAGATGAAAATCTAGCAGCGTTCATCATCCGCTTCAATCGGCCTTCAACATCCATCTGCAACTTTACCTTTTTCAAACTTTTGGACTTTCTCAATTTGCCCCTTCTCACTTTTCAACTTCTACACTGGTTCGATTAGACATACCGCATGCGCGATCATACCCTCTTCGTGTCCGACCGCATCCAAGCCTTCCCCGCTTTTCACCTTGACATTGACCAGATCTGGATCGATAGCGGCAGTCTCCGCTATTTTCTTCTGCATCGCTGGAAGATGCGGGCCAAGCCGAGGGGCTTGGGCCACGATCACGGTGTCGATGTTACCCACCCGATACCCCTTCACTTTCAGCTTCGCCATGACATCTTCCAACAGTTTCAAGCTTGAGATCCCCTTATACTTGGGGTCGGAACTTGGATAGTGCCGGCCGAGATCCCCCTCCCCCATTGCACCCAAGAGCGCATCGCAGACTGCGTGGACGAGCACATCGGAATCGGAATGGCCAAGCAATCCTTTTGTGTGTGGGACCTCAATTCCTCCCAAGATCAATTTACGGTCCGGTCCAAGCGGGTGGACATCATAGCCATAGCCGATGCGAGATCCCTGCTTCATACTGATCCTTTCATACCGCCCGATCGGCGCGATGCCAAAATCGCTTCGCCGATCACCATATCTTCCGGCCTCGTCACCTTGATGTTTTCGCCGCTTCCCTCGACGACGGATACAGGATGTCCGGCCCATTCGATGATATAGGCATCATCGGTTGCGCGAACCCCTTCCGCATGGGCCTTCCTATGGGCTGCCAGCAACCAGTCTCGACGGAAGGCTTGCGGAGTCTGCGCCAGCCACAACGACTGCCTATCAACCGTGCGCTTGATGACATGGTCTGTTCCCACCTGCTTGACGGTATCCTTCATGGGAAGGGCGATGATTGCCGCTCCCTTGGCCCGTGCGGCCCTCACAACCCCTTCCACCATAAGCTCTGTGAGAAACGGACGAACCGCATCATGCACCAACACCACATCGACATCATCATGGACTGCCTCAAGCGCATGCCTGACGGAGTCTTGCCGTTCATGTCCTCCCGGCACCACTTTTGTCACCTTGGTAAAGTGATGCTTCGCCGCGATTTCTTTGAGGCAATACTCCATCTCGTTCTGAGGAACCGCCAGAATGATTTCATCGATGACGGAAGAAGCTTGAAGCACACGAAGCGAATGGAGGATGAGAGGCTGACCGCCGAGGGCGAGAAATTGTTTGGGCACCGAGCCGCCCATGCGAAGGCCTCGTCCGGCGGCAGGGACGAGGGCGACGGTGCGAGTACTCACGAAGGGAAGCTCAGATGTTCGTGCTCATTTTTGTGGACAAAGCGCAGATTCTCGCAGGTCACGTTCATGTCACTGCCATCATGGACGAATCGTCAGGTAGATCGTGCGCCCCTGCCGTTTCAGCAAGAGCAACACCGCTTGATCCTTGGGCAGCTTGCCGGCGATCCGCTCAAACACCTTCACCGAGGTCACAGCTTGACGATTGACTTCGAGGACGATATCGCCTTCCCGAACCCCCAATTCTTCGGCCGTACTCCCGGGCCTGACTCGAACGATCACCACGCCACGCTCACTCGATTTCAGCCCATACCGGCTCGCCAATTCTTCCGTCAGCTCACGGACATCGAGGCCGGAGAGCACTCCCGTCGGCGTCGCTGATTCTCCCCCATCATCCTCGCCGCTTTGCGACATCGACTTGGGCTGCTCGACGATTGTGAGGTCGACGGTTTTCGCCTTCTTGTCACGAATAAACTTGATCGCGACTTTCTTGCCGACCGGAGTCTGGGCCACAGCATTGCGCAGATGCGTCGGTGAATCCATCGACTTGCCGTCATACTCGACGATGACGTCGGCTCGTTCGAACCCAGCCTTCTTCGCCGGGCTGTCGTCCATGACATCACTGACAAGGACACCCTTTGTCTCCGTGACGCCGAACTGGGATGCCAATTCCGGCGTCAATTCCTGAATAGAGACCCCAAGCCAACCACGAACGACTTTTCCGGTTTGTACAAGCTGGCCCATAATGGACTGCGCCATATTGCTCGGCACGGCAAAGCCGATCCCCATGTTCCCGCCGCTCTGGCTGAAGATGGCTGTATTGATCCCCACCAATTCACCCCGCACATTCACCAACGCTCCCCCGGAGTTGCCGGGGTTGATGGCCGCATCCGTCTGGATGAAATCTTCGTACTCGGCAATACCAGCGGCTCGCCCAAGGGCACTGACGATCCCCAACGTGACGGTCTGTGTCAGTCCGAAGGGATTCCCGACGGCCAGGACAAACTCCCCAACTTCCAGTTTGTCTGAATCGGCCCAGGCTACGGTCGGAAGCCCCGTTGCATCGATCTTCACGACGGCCACATCGGTTTTTGGATCGGTACCGATCAGCTTCGCTTTGAACTCACGCTTGTCCGATAGGGTGACGCGAATTTCATCTGCCTTGCCGACCACATGATTATTGGTGATGATGAGTCCGTGTGATTCGACGATCACGCCGGACCCAAGCCCTCGCTCTTTTTTTTCTTTCGGGTGTTCAAACTTCCGGAAAAACTCGTCGCCGAAAAACTTTCGAAACAATGGGTCATCAAACGGTGCCGTGCCGGAGCCTTCAGGACGTCCGCTCTTGGTCGCGTAAATATTCACCACTGCCGGTTTCACCGACTTTGCAATGTCCACGAATGTTTGATTGCTTCCGCTCAGCACAGGCTGAGGGGCGGTCGAGACAGGTCTGGCGATGGAAGAGGACGGAGCTACAGAAGAGGAATCAGGGACCGCATGCCCCGTAGGCAACCAGCCGAGGTCGGAAGCAATCAGAAACCCAATGATGATCCCGGTCGTCAACAAGGTTGCGGTGACAAGCCACCTTCTGGTTCCCTGCGGCGGTTTCTTTTCAAAATCGACCTGATTCATAGTAAAGATTCGCTCTGTACGTTAAGTCGGTGACTACTGAATTTCGCCGGCATAAATCCCCATGATGGTGTGGAGGAACTTGACCGCTTCCGCCTTCGGACGCTGGAATGAGTTCCGACCGATGATCGAGCCAAAGCCCCCACCCTCTCGAATAGCCCGAGCTTCTTCGAATACGTTCTTATCCTCGCTCTTGGCACCGCCTGAAAAGATGATGATCCGACGACCATCAAATGAACTCTGCACCACATGTTTGACCCGTTCCGCCAACGTCTTAATGGGAATCTGCTCGGCCTCATAGACCTTTTTTGCCGCCGACTGTTCGAGATGCGCGCTGGGGAGCTTGACCTTGATCACATGGGCGCCGAGTTGAGCCGCGATCTGTGCCGCATATGCCACCACATCCATTGCGGTCTCGCCTTCTTTGCTCAAGACCGATCCACGAGGATAAGACCAGACGACGACCGCGAGGCCATGCTCCTTGGCTTCCTCGGCAATCGCCCGTAGCTGCTCATACATGGCGTTGCAGTGAGAAGAGCCAGGGTAGATGGTGAACCCCACGGCCGAACAACCCAACCGAAGGGCGTCCTTCACGCTCCCGGTCACCGACGGCAGCGGATCCTTCTCATCATGCAGCACGTCGTGATTGTTGAGCTTGAGAATCAGGGGAATCTGCCCGGCGAAATGGCTCGCCCCGGCCTCAAGAAACCCCAACGGCGCGGCATAGGCATTACACCCGGCATCGATCGCGAGTTGAAAGTGATAGTGCGGATTGTAGCCTGACGGGTTCGGCGCAAAGCTCCGCGCCGGACCATGCTCGAATCCCTGGTCCACCGGCAAAATGACCAGCTTCCCGGTCCCGGCCAATTTGCCGGACCGCAGCATGCGGGCAATATTGGTCTTCGTACCGGCATTGTCGCTGCCATACCAACTCAAAATCTCTTGTACCCGATCTCCCATGATTCCCTCCCAATAACATCACAGTATCATATAAACGGGCCGCTAGGCTTTTCCCTGAGTGTACGCTTCGGCTTGCTCGACATCTCGTCGGCTTCCGATGATCAGCGGCACGCGCTGATGCAATTTCTTGGGTTCCACTTCCAGAATTCTCGATGTCCCTGTTGAGGCTTTTCCGCCGGCCTGCTCGACGACAAAGGCCAAGGGATTGGCCTCGTAGAGCAGTCGCAGTTTCCCTTCTGGTTTATCCAATTCGCCCGGATAGAGATAGATCCCGCCCCCGAGCAACAGGCGATGCACGTCGGCCACGAGACAACCCGAATACCGGCTGCTGTATGGACGGCCGGTCGCCTTGTCGCTGACTTTGAGTGAATCCAGATACTTCCTCGTTCCCTCCGACCACTTGTGGTAGTTCCCTTCGTTGACTGCATAGACCCTGCCTTTTTCAGGAATCCTGATCCGCTCGTGCGACAAGAGATATTCTCCGAGGTCGGGTTCGAGCGTAAATCCATACACACCTTGTCCAACCGTATACACCAGCATGGTACTCGATCCGTACAGGAGATACCCAGCCGCGACTTGTTCGGTCCCTCGGCGCACCAATTCCTCTTCCGTGGGTAACCGATCGGCCCGGCCATACTTGAGAACGGAAAAAATGGCCCCGAGCGGCATATTGTTGTCCGTGTTGGAGGAGCCATCGAGCGGATCGAACAGCAACATGTATTTGCCGTGCGGCCAATTGCCCGGCATCGAGATCGGCTTTTCCATTTCCTCCGAAGCCAAGGCGCAGACATAGCCGCTGTGTTGAAAGACTTTGACGAAGTCGTCATTCGCGATGGCGTCCAGTTTCTTGACTGTTTCTCCCTGCACATTCGTGTCGCCGGTCGTTCCAAGAATGTTGAGCAATCCGGCGCGCCGAAGATCTTGCGAGATCAGCTTGCCGACCAGGCCGATCTGGGTCAGCAAGCTGGAGAATTCCTCCGTCGCATCTTGATGCGAGGCTTGGTTCTGAACGATAAAGCGGCTTAAAGTAAGGGGAAATTCTCGCATCATGGCGCTCAGTATAACGGGTTTGGCCCGTGCGAACAATAATCGATATTCAATACTTTTGCTCGGCGGAGCCGACTCCCGCCAAACCGTCGACCAGATCTGCGACGATCGATCCCAGCACGACCTTCGCCTTCATTCGGAGGGGAGTCCTCCGCTCGTCCGTCGTGACCCAGACACGGATGTTCCCCTGATTCATGAAGAGGCCATGAAACGGCATGATCACGAGCACCCGGGCAGTCTCCGCCTTTCCCCATGCCCCTTCAATGGTCTCAATGGCCTCAACGCGCACCTCGACCGGTCGATTTTTCTTGTCATGATACACGTTCATTTTCAACGAGGCACCAGGATTCGGCGGCAAAACCGTCCGCGTATAGTACAAGCATGACATGATATCCTGTGTCCCGGCTGGGATAGGAAGCGATTCCGTCGTTCCTCCTCTGACGGCCGTGACCATCCCCTCTTTTTGATGGAAGACGTACTCGATATCCTCTTTCTTTTTGCCTTCACGCCGACGGAACGTCATATGTTCCGGAGTCAGTGCCTCCAAGTCCAGTTCCGATTCCACGCGATTGTCCACAGGGAAAAACTTGGTGATAATCGGTGTTGATTGTGCAGTCCCCACCAGCTTCGCGACGCCTTGATCCCTTGGCCCATCCATTCGGGCCACTTCCATCACCGCGATCACCGCTGTCAGGTTGAACCAGGAGACCTCGTACGTCAGTCGTTCTCCAACCTGAAAGGGCCTTTGTACCGGACCAGGTTGTCCTTCAGCGGCATGGGCAGGAACCGAGAGAAGCAGGATGGCCACCACGAATGCGGCATGGCAGGACTTGGACACAATAGGACGAAACCCCGCAGAGAACGCAGGGGGAGATGGAGCCCGTCCGACATTGCCGTTCGTCACGAGGCGCAGGAGGCGGGACCAGCTGCGAGGCCGCAGGCGCGAGAAAGCCGGAGGCGTATTCGCTGCAATACGCTGAGGATTTTTTCGCGCCGAGAACGACGCAGATGGCCCGGCATCCTTCGCCGCAGTAAAAGGGTCAATGTCGGACGGGCTCCTAGCACCCAAGCGCCCGTTTCGCCGTCGCGAGTTCATCCTCGATGAGTGCTCGAATGACGTCAAGTTGTGCGGAGGATGTCGCTTCAAATCTCAGGACTAAGGCCGGTTGAGTGTTGGAAGCCCTGATTAGCCCCCACCCTTCATCGAATATCGCACGAACTCCGTCGATCGTGATCAGGTTTTTGAGCGTCAGTTTCCTCGGCCCGAGGCTCTGTGTGGTCTTCAAGTACTCAGTGAATCTCTTGCGAATCTGTTCAACGACTTCGAACTTGACGGTATCAGGAAGATCCACTCGTATCTCGGGTGTGACGATCGTCCGAGGCAGATCGGACACTAACGCCGAAAGCGGCTGTTGGGCCTTCGCTAAAATTTCCACGAGCCGGCACGACGCATAGACGGCATCGTCGTACCCGAAATATCGATCTGCAAAAAACATGTGCCCGGACATTTCCCCGGCCAAGACCGCCCCCTCTTCCTTCATTTTCGCCTTAATCAGCGAATGACCGGTCTTCCACATGATCCCACGCCCGCCTCGCTTGGCGATGTCATCGTAGAGACTCTGCGACGCTTTCACTTCCGAGATGATGGTGCTGCCGGGTTTCACCGCCAGGATGTCCCGCGAGTAGAGGACCAACAGGCGGTCCCCCCACAGAACCTGGCCCTGCTCATCGACAGCCCCGATGCGGTCCGCATCCCCGTCATACCCGATTCCCACATCGGCCCCATGCTCCTTCACTGCTTGCATGAGGTCGGCAAGGTTCTCAAGTACCGTGGGATCTGGATGGTGATTGGGAAAGCGTCCGTCCAGATCACAATAGAGCCCCGTGACTTTGCATCCCAACAACTCAAGCGCTTGTTGGGCAACCAGCGAGGCCGCGCCGTTCCCGCTGTCGATGACAACGTGTAATCGGTGCGCTTTCACATGAGAGAAGCTTTTCTGTATGTACGCCAGGTAGTCAGGAATAATCGAATGCTCGGAGAGATGCCCATTCCCCGATACGAAGGCCCCTGTTTCCATTACCCGTCGAAGTTCCTGAATTTCTTCTCCATGGATGGCCGTCTTGCCGACACAGATCTTAAACCCGTTATACTCCGCCGCGTTGTGACTCCCGGTAATCATGATGCCGCCGCCGACCGGCAGCGTGAACAATGAAAAATACACGAGTGGTGACGTGCAAATCCCGATGTCGATGACATCGAGTCCGCCTGCGAGCAATCCCTTGAGAAGAGCCTTGTGCAAAGCCGGGGAACTGAGCCGCCCATCACGCCCCACGCTGATCGTCTTCACTCCACGCAAGCTCACATAGGTGGAGTAGGCACGGCCCACCCGTTCGGCCAGATCCTCGGTCAATTCACTGCCGACGATTCCTCGGAGATCATATTCGCGGAATAATGCCATAGTTCCTCGCTAATCGAACTGCTAATAAGCTGACAGACGGACCGGCTGACAACGGGATACCCTATGTCCAAGAGCAGCTGTCAGCCTAACCCACTAGTCAGTCTGTCAGCTTGCTTGCTTGTCAGCCCTTCTCTGTCCGACCGTAGTCGTCCTTGAACCGCACTATGTCATCC
>JBKKBQ010000160.1:0-30249 GCA_046714015.1 Nitrospira sp. | reverse complement strand
TGGTGCGCCCGGCAGGAATTGAACCTGCGACCTACGGGTTCGAAGCCCGGCGCTCTATCCAACTGAGCTACGGGCGCAGTGAGGATACATGAATCATGTTAGGGCAAGCCTTGTCAAGGTTCAGAAGGCTGTCGAGGCAACTACAGTTGTGCCAGAATCTCATCAGCAACTTGCGTGGCAGATTTTCTATCCGTCTCAAGGATGTAATCAGCAGCCGCCTGATACTTCGGCGTGCGTTCACGAAGAACATCCTGAATCTCATCCAGGAACGACTTGACCCTGGTGAGAGAAGGACGTTGAGTATCGTGACCGATGCGCTCAGTAATCGTGCTCACTGAGGCGATCAGCCAGAATAGCCTTCCTGTTTCTTTGAATCCCTCGACATTGCGTGATCGAAGAATTGCTCCACCTCCGGTATCGATGACCAGTCCATCCCGTCCGGCCAATTCTTGGCAGACCTTGGACTCGAGATCACGAAAGTACTCCCACCCATGTTGCTCAACGATCTCGGTGATACTTCGACCGACCAACTTCACGATCTCTGCGTCTGTGGACACAAGAACGCGCCCAAGACGGGCCGCTACTATTTTGCCGACGGTACTTTTTCCCGTACCACGATAGCCGATGAGCACCACATTCATTGGAAGTGGGATTCCAAGACCCTACGCATTACATCAACCGGAGCAGGCTGATTGGTCCAGAGCTCAAATTGAGCGACGGCCTGATTGAGAAACATCTCCAACCCCGGAATCGTCTTACACCCTGCATGCTTCGCATCTTTAAGCAATCTGGTTTCGAGTGGGTTATATACAATATCCATGACGGAGAGACCGGCGTGTAGAAGCGAGGCGTGAACGCTGGTGGAATCGGCTTTCGGAGACATGCCGACCGGCGTACAATGAATCAACAGGTGCGCGTCAGGAAGAATCCGACGAAGGGCAACTTCGTCAAGATGAAAATCCTCAACCGCCAACGTCCCCTGGGCGCGAACATCCTGAGCCAGAGTCGTCCGCTCAACGTCGTCAATTCCCAGCAACATCATTTTTTCCGCACATGATTCCGACGCCAGTGCGAAGGCGATCGCACGTGCGGCACCTCCTGAACCAAGGACGACGATCTGTCGGCCTTTAAGCTCGATTCCTCTCTCCCGTAACGCTCGCAGGGCGCCTATCGCGTCCGTGTTGTACCCGGTGAGCTCGCCCTTTTCGGCAACGATGGTGTTAATGGCGCCGATTCGCCGCGCCGTCGGTTCCACATGATCGAGGAACTGCATCGCGGCCACCTTGTTAGGGATGGTGACGCTGGCTCCACGGAAGTTTCCCAATGCACGAAGCCCCTTGATGGCATCGTCAAGCGCTTCCACCGCCCAGGCGAGATAGACAAAGTTGAGCCCTAGTTTTTGGAAGGCCGCATTGTGAATGGCAGGCGAAAGCGAATGTCCAACCGGGTTGCCGATGACTCCACAAAACTTCGTCTGAGCGTTAATGTCCATTCCCTCACCCGGCGCTGTGGTTAATACACTCCAATGCCCGCACCTGTTATCCCTTGTAGACGGTCATCCCTCCATCAATAGGGAAGGTTGCCCCGGTGACCCAGGCCGCTTCATCTGAAGCCAGATACAGCACCATATTCGCCACTTCTTCTGGGGTCCCAGGACGGCGGATCGCGTATTGGGCGAGAATAGGCTCAAGCATATCTTGATTGGCCATCAGAGGGGCTGCCATCGGCGTATTAATCAAGCCTGGATTCACGACATTACAGCGAATCCCCTCTTTCGCATATTCAACCGCCAGTGCTCGGGTTAAGGCATCAAGCGCACCTTTGGATGCCGTATAGACTGCTAGGCCAGAGAGACCGACCAAACTGGCGACGGACGAGATATTGATAATCGAACCTCGTCCTTGCTTCTGCATTTGGGGAATGACGGCTCGCGTCATGCGGAATACCCCGGTCAAATTGACGTCGAGCACCTTTGCCCAAACGGTATCATCAGTTTCGTGGAGCCTCTTTCCAAATTCACCGACCCCCGCGTTGTTGACCAGGACATCTATCTTTCCAAAGCTATCGAGGGCTCGACGGACAACATCCTGCACGTGCATTTCGTCCGTCACTGAGCCGGCAACTGCAAGTACTTTCCCCTTGTTCAGTCGTATCACACTGGCAACACGATCCAATTCCTGTTGCCGACGTCCGGTGATGACAACCGCCGCCCCTTCATCGGCAAAACGTTTCGCAATCGCTTCGCCGATCCCGGCGTTGCCTCCGGTCACCACGGCTACCTTGCCTTCCAACCTATTCATCGGCTTAGTTCCTCTTCTGCTTCATCGGACAGGCATTCTCGGTCTCCGTCTGAAGCAACCTCTCTCTCAGCCATCGAACGAAGCAGCCCTGGCTCTACCTTTCGAGCTACGGTGATGAATCCAGAATGGGCGACCATGCGATGATCAGGCCGCACACTCCTGCCCTGCACAGACCAGGTTCGTAGCAACGTTTCAAACGTTTCGATCATCCCGAAGACGGTTGCCCGTTCAAGCGCCTCGACCGTTTGTACGACTTGGGGCACGGTGGGAACAAAGCTCAGATAGATCCCGCCAGATCGAAGCACGGTGGCTGCATGCGGGACCACCTGCCAAGGTTCAGGTAAGTCGAGCACGACACGATCGAATGGAATTCCATCATCAAGCAGCTCAATGCCTTCATAGGCATTCTTCCGCAATGCCGACAGGTTTGGCACGGGCCCCATATAGCGATCGACGTTAAGCAGTGCGGTGCGGGCAAAATCTTCCCGCATCTCATAGGTCACAACCAACCCTCGCGGCCCTACTGCTCGCAAAAGCGCCATGGTCAGCGCGCCTGAACCGGTTCCGGACTCAAACACCCGCGCACCCGGATAGACATCCGCCCACATGGGAATAAGCGCGAGATCTTTCGGATAGAGTACTTGAGCGCCCCGCGGCATCTTCAACACGTACTCTCCGAACGTTGGCCGGACGGCCAACATCTTTTTCCCGCCCGACAGAACGACAATGGTCCCGTCCGGCCGCCCGATAATCGCGTCATGAGCGATCTTTTGACCGCTGAATTGATAGGTTTCACCAGCCTTCAACGTGAAGGCATACTGGCGCCTCTTCTTATCAACAAGGTGAATGCGTTCACCACTCGACAGCTGCGACATGCCGCGCATTCTAGGGGGTTCGTTCCGCGGTTTGCAACCAACGGCTGTTTCGTGACAGCATAGGAACGGTAGGATTGGGAGATCTACTCACAATTTTTCCTTCTGCGCCCTAAACGCCTTCCGCGCATGGAGTTCACAATGCGTGGCAACATTCTTCGGTACAGAGCTGTAGGCAGACACGCCCTTACAGGGTTGATGGTAGGGGCGGTCATCGCCCTGTGCCTGATCCTCACGGGCAGTCCGGCCTATGCCGGTGAAATCGTCGTCGCCAGTTATGAAGGAGTCATCAACCCGGTGGCTGCTGAGTACCTGCACGACGCTCTCACCTTTGCCCACTCCTCGGGTGCCCAAGCTCTGATCTTCAAACTCGATACACCGGGAGGATTGGACACCTCGATGCGCCTGATGATCAAGGATATGACCGGTTCGCCCATCCCAGTAATCGTGTTCGTCTCTCCCTCGGGAGGCCGGGCTGCCTCCGCCGGAGTCTTCATTACAATGGCGGCCCATGTGGCCGCTATGGCCCCCGGGACCAACATCGGAGCCGCACACCCGGTCGCGATGGGCGGCGGTGAGATGGACAACACGATGAGGGAGAAGGTAGAGAACGACGCGGCGGCGTACATCAAGAGTATCGCGGAACAGCGAGGACGGAACATATCATGGGCCGAAGATGCGGTTCGAAAGAGCATTTCCGCGACAGAGCAAGAAGCCTTGAAACTCAAGATCATCGATATGGTGGCGGAGAACATACCTGCTCTTTTGAAACAGCTGAACGGGAGAAAGATTGCCCTGGCCACTGGATCAATCACGTTCTCAAACGAGACCGCAACGCTCCACGAATTCCCGATGGGAACGCGTCTGGAATTGCTCAAGACTTTGAGCGATCCCAACATCGCCTATCTCCTGATGTCCATCGGAACCATTGGAATCATGGCGGAACTTTACAGTCCTGGGGCAATCCTACCCGGTATCATCGGGGCCATCAGTTTGATCCTGGCCTTCTATTCGCTCCAGTCGCTCCCCGTGAACTACGCAGGCGCCCTCCTGGTGATACTCGGCGTCATGTTTCTCTTGCTCGAAATTTCAGTGACCAGCTATGGATTGCTCGCACTCGGCGGATTGGCTGCCATGACCTTAGGTGGTCTACTCCTCATCAAAAGTGACGCACCGTTCATGCAGGTGTCCTTGTCATTTCTGTTGCCGACCGTCATCACGGTCGGTGCCCTGGTCGGAACCGTCATCTGGATGGCCGCCAAGGGTGGGCGCCGTGGGCCAGTGACTGGAGCTGAAGGAATGATTGGATCGATCGGGATCGCGAAGACAGATCTCAACCCACGCGGCCAGATCGCCTTACATGGAGAGATCTGGGCGGCAATCAGCCAAACTCCGATTCGACAGGGGGAGGCCGCGGAAGTGACGTCGGTCGAAGGGCTGACGGTGAAAGTAGCCCCTACCCAAAAATAGAATAACTGAAGCAAGGAGCCGTTATGTCATTGCTCATACCGTTGGCCTTATTGGGGTTTGTTCTCTATGCCAGCTTCAAACGTGTCATGGAATACGAACGGCTCGTGGTCTTTGTGCTGGGTAAATTTCAGACGGTGAAGGGGCCCGGCATCAGGTTGGTGGTGCCGGTACTCCAACAGATGGTCCGTGTCAACTTGCAAACCGTCACCATGGAAGTCCCCTCGCAAGATGTCATCACGCGGGACAACATTTCCGTGAAAGTGAACGCCGTCATCTTTCTCCGAGTGGTCGATCCTCAGCGTGCCGTGCTCGCCGTTCAAGATTATCTTTACTCGACGTCCCAGGTGGCTCAAACGACCCTGCGTAGCGTGCTCGGCCAGAGTCAGTTCGATGATCTATTGTCGAAACGCGACGACATCAATGCCGAACTGCAGAGGATTATCGACCAGCAGACCGAGCCATGGGGCGTCAAAGTCGCCGCCGTCGAAGTCAAGAATGTGGATATCCCCCAAGACATGCAACGCGCGATCGCCCGACAAGCCGAAGCCGAACGGGAGCGACGGGCAAAAATCATTCATGCTGAGGGGGAATTTCAAGCCGCACAGAAGCTTGCTGAAGCTGCAAACGTGATCAGTCAAAATCCTGCTGCGCTTCAGCTGCGCTACCTCCAGACGCTCGTCGAAATCGCGGCCGAAAAGAACTCGACCACCATTTTCCCGATCCCGATTGACACGCTCGCGCCTTTTATCAAGGGATTGCTCCCAAATAGTGTGGCCTTTCAGCAGGACAAATGATGCCGATTCTACATAGATGCCGCATAACTGAGACAGGTTGTTCTCAACTTCCTCATTAGCCGCTTCTAATTGTTCTGATATTTCCAGGCGATCACCACGACCATTTCTCATCTTGAATCCAGCATCCCTTTTGCTTCGTAGAAGCAGTACGCAGGGTGACAACTCGGTTGAATCTTCTTGGCATAATCAGGCACTAACAAAGGTAGGCGATGTTCAACCAGAGCAAAAGGTGACGCGATGAAAGAAGAACTTCGATCCTCTGAGGGAATGGATATACGGACCACCTTCGTCCCCGATGTCGATGCCGATGACGCCAAAGCAAGCGGCATGCTCGGAATGATCGGCCGTGTCGAGACTGATGAATCCGGCGAGGATCGGAAGGCCCAGCCGGTCATGCGTACCAGCCAGGGGGCCAGCCCGTTCCTCTTGGAAACGTTGTACTTCCGTTCATTCGGCGAACGGGGACTCTTGACGAGAGAAGAAGAGATCACGATTGCCAAGCGTGTGGACCAGGGGACGCGACGGATTCGAACTGCTCTGCGTCAAGCGGTGAGGGTGCTGCGCAAGTCCAGGCGCACATCGGTCCCTACTGAAGCCGTCAACGTGCTTCAAATGGCGAGACGATTGAGCGGGTTTTCAGCCACCGCATTGGACCATGCGGAAAAGGCTTTGAGCACCGCCCTGAAACCGTCGGACCCTGATCTACGGCCCGCAGCAACCACGGCAAAGCAACTGAAGGCATCGCTCGATGAAATCGGTTCCGCCAGGATCATGCTGGAGCATGGCAAGGATGAGCTCGTACGGTATAACCTGCGTTTGGTCGTCGATGTGGCCAAGCATTACACAGGGCGGGGATTGAGTTTGCTGGATCTCGTGCAAGAGGGCAACATTGGTCTTATGAAGGCGGCCGAACGATATCAGTATCGGAAAGGATTCAAATTCAGCACCTACGCAACGTGGTGGATTCGACAAGGCATCACTCGGGCGCTCGCAGATCAATCGAGAACGATTCGCATTCCGGTCCACCAAACCGAAGCTTCGCATCGAATACTTCGCGTGATGCGGAGACTTGGACAACAGTTTGGACGGCCCGCTCGCTCGGAAGAGATCGCGCATGTACTGCGCATGAGACCGGAGCGGCTCCGCGAGACGGTACAGGCCTTTCAAGAGCCCGTGGCCTTGGAAACTCCGATCGGTGATGGAGATACCCAGTTTGGCGATGTGATTCCGGACCAGCAGGCGGTTCCGCCGGACGCCAATGTCCACCGCAGTGAAATGACCGAACAACTGGACCGCATCTTAAGCATCCTCACGCCTCGGGAGCAAACGGTCATCAGGCTCCGCTTCGGGATAGGCTACGATGAAGCCTGCACCCTGGAACAGGTTGGTCAAAGCTTATCCGTCACGCGCGAGCGTATCCGCCAAATCGAGGCGAAGGCACTCAAGAAACTGAAGACCCCTCAGATCAAAGAACTCTTCGCCGCTATCAAGTAGACCCTTCATTCAGTCCGTTGCGAGGGCAGCCTGGTGCCCTCGCAACCCGGCTTTCCTCAGCCAGGTGAGTTATGCAACAATATTTCCACCAGGCGAAGCCTGTGTGTTCTCTCGAGAACCGTACCCTCTGGAACTGACCTCTGGTGGACGTTGTACCATCTTCATGAATGGACCTGTCCCTTTGAGCCGGTAATCCCGTGATCGATACGAATACCGTGACGTCTCCGCGTTCGAACTCACTCCACATTCATACCGGAGCCGTTCGCGTGTTTCCGGAACCGATCCCCTACCTCATTGCGTGGGAGATACAGTCTCGCTTGCATGCAGAACGCCTCCTTGATCTCCAACCGGATACTGTATTGATTCTTGAACATCCACCCGTCTATACACTCGGACGGAGGACGAGGCTGTCGCATTGGGGAGGCAGTGAATCCGCGTTATGCATGGATGGAGCGGAACTGCACCAGGTCAATCGCGGCGGATCTGTGACCTTTCACGGTCCCGGACAGATTGTCGTCTACCCCGTGCTCAAGCTTGATCGGCATGCGGCTGGGCCCAGGCAATTCGTCTGGTTACTGGAAGAGGTGATCATTCAGGCACTCGAGCGCTGGAACATTACCGGCTCCCGCATCATCGGCAAACCAGGTGTGTGGATCATGACGCCTGAGCCACAGAAGATCGCGTTCCTGGGCATACGAATTCAGCACGGCGTGACATTACACGGGTTCGCCCTGAATGTTGATGTGGATCTGACGCCGTTCCAACGGATCCATCCCTGCGGATTTCCTGATTGCCGGGTGACCTCCATGGCGGCAGCACGCGGAACAGCCATCCCGATTGACACCGTCAAGCAGGAACTCGCTCGGAGCTTCGCCACGGTATTTGCCCTCAACTGGTCAAGTGTTGCATGACCGGCCGGCGCACGAAGCCGGCGTTTACGTAGAGGAGTCCTATGCAGGAGCTTGATACACCGACCTTTCGCCTGGCAGTCGCGCAGTTCGATCAGGCAGCGGAGGCGATGCGGCTTGACCCCAACCTCCGCGAACGTCTGAAACTTCCACAGCGGTCTCTCGTCGTCAGCCTTCCGGTTCGGATGGACGACGGGCACGTGGAGGTCTTTACCGGCTATCGCGTTCAACACGATTCGTCACGGGGCCCGTCCAAGGGAGGTGTGCGTTACCATCCCGACGTGAATCTCGGGGAGGTGGCCGCGCTAGCGATGTGGATGACATGGAAATGCGCGTTGGCCGGCTTGCCGTACGGAGGAGCGAAAGGCGGAGTCACCGTCACACCGAAACAACTGTCATCCGGCGAGTTACAGCGGCTGACACGACGATACGCCGCTGAGATTTTCCCGCTGATTGGCCCGGACAAGGATGTACCGGCCCCGGACGTAGGGACCGATGCTCAGATCATGGCATGGATGATGGACACGTACAGCCAGCAAGTCGGCTTTGCAGTTCCAGGCGTCGTGACCGGCAAACCGCTTTCGATCGGGGGGAGCTTAGGCCGTGAAGAAGCGACGGGACGCGGCGTCGTCTATGTGACTCAAGAGGTGCTGCGTCACCTCAAGTTGTCAATTGAACATGCCACCGTGGCGATTCAAGGATTCGGCAATGTCGGTTCTCACACCGCTCGTATCCTGCAGCAACAAGGCGCACGCGTGATCGCCGTGAGTGACGTCAGCGGGGGCATCTACAACAACAAAGGATTGGATATCATGCAACTCCTTCGACGCGACCCCGGGCAGCCGCTGCATGACACCAGGCTGGGGGATGCGATCACCAATGACGAATTGCTTCAACTGGAGTGCACCGTGCTCGTGCCCGCCGCCCTGTCCGAACAGATCACGGCTAAAAATGCGAATTCCCTGAGGTGCCGGATCCTGTCCGAAGGCGCGAACGGTCCGACGACGCTGGAGGCTGACCGCATCCTCGCAGACAAAGGCATCTTCGTGATCCCCGATATTCTGGCGAACTCCGGCGGTGTCATCGTCTCGTACTTCGAATGGGTGCAGGACCTTCAGCGTTTTTTCTGGAGCGCGACAGACATCCAGAATCGGCTGCAAAACATCATCACGTCCGCCTTTCAGCGGACACTTCATTTTTCGACCGAACGCCGAGTGTCGATGCGCATGGCCGCGCTCATGAGCGGCATTGACCAAGTCGCCCAAGCGCATCTCCAGCGCGGGCTCTACCCCTAATCCGGCGATTTCCTCCACGCCGTTCCATCAGGACTTCGTGCAGGACCTCGCGACTGGATACTTGCCCCTTTGCTACTGCCTGCGCTAGGGTGCTGGCTTGTCACATGCCGGAAAGGGAAAGGAACGCCGCATGGATCGAAGCACGATTGCTGCAGCGTGGGAACAGCATTGCGCCGACGATTGGCCTCAATTTTCAAGCCCGCATCAGGGACCATTGATGACGATCGACACGGTCATTAGCGGCTGTGTGGTCTACTACCTCGATAGCTCTGAGGGCCTCGATGATCAACGGATTGCCATCGTGAAAGACTGCTTGGGAGATCTCGATGAACTGACCGAAACATTGGGCACCGAGTCCCAAGCCTATTTTTACCGGCTTCGTAAACTCGGGGCGATGTTGCTGGGCGATGAGCCACGTTCATGATACAAGGATCCCCTGTCCACTCGACGAATTTCTCTCCAGCGGCCGTTCGCACATTCCGTTCCTTGCAGGTCTGACAGCTCTTGGCTACAATGTGTTCTATGCTTTTCCGAGTTCTACCGATTCACCCATCCTGATCGAATCGCCAACCCATACCAAAGAAGCCCTACACGCCATGACGAAACACAGTTCAGTGCGGATGGCCATCATTCTACTAGCGAGCGTCCTCGCAGCGCTTGGCTCAGCCCATGCCGAGCCGTATGAATTAAGCAAAAACGACGTGATGGAACCAAAGTCTATTTCGAGCACTGAGATTTCGTTGTTTGGCGTCAAACTCGGCGACTCCGAATCTAAAGCCGTCGACACGCTCGTGAACGAAAAGATTTCAGGAATCAAGGCTGAGCAGGAAGCGACGTTCATCTTCTTGCTCGACCAACGAAAGCCGACCGGTCCAATGGCCGGAGTACGTGTTCTGGACGGAAAGGTCGACCTCCTTTTCATCAATAACCGGTTCGCATATAAGACCAGAGGTATCTTTCGTAACGTGCTCAACAGCGAGAGTCCAGAGGACATCCGGAAGTTGCTAGGCCACGAAGAGTACGGGGACGAAAACGTCATGGGCGCCGTCATGGCCTACGACAAACAAGGTTTCCAGGTGAATTACCTTGGCAAGGACGTCAACATCGAGTTTGCCGCCCCACGTTAGCCCAGCCGAGCCGTGACATCATCAATCTGACGCTCTACTCAAGAACGATCGGCTCGATATACCGGCTAGGACAACCACTTCTCCCAAACTGGGTCCTTCCGCGGAGCTGAGACGGCCATGGACTAAAGCTAACGGCAATCGTTTTTCAGTAATCGTCGCCAGTTCTCACCCACAAGCAACGAAAGAGCACCACCGTCCCAGGTCGACATGCCGACCCGATTACGAGAGCTACCCCTTGGCTATTCGATGAGTGGAAACGCCCAGAATGGCAGGTGGAGGTTGCTATTGGACGGTATTCGTGAGACGGAGCCCGTAATCGATCAGGCTTTTTGCGGTATTCCACCGGCGGTTCGAGTTCAAGATCACGAGGAGCAGATCGCTGCCGTTTTGAGAGACTTTGGCAATCAGGCATCGGCCTGCTTTGGAGGTGAATCCGGTCTTCACCCCTTCCACGCCGGGAATGCGACCGAGCAAACGATTCGTGTTATGCAGGACGTAGGCGCGATATCCAGTGACCGGTGTGATAATCTCACGCTCCTCTTTGACGAGTTCTCGAAACACGGCGTTTCGCATCGCCACTTCACTGAGTGTTGCGAGATCTTCAGCTGTGGAGTAATGGTCCGGACCGTCGAAACCGCACCCGTTACTGAAGTGCGTGTCCGATAATCCAAGTGCGGCAGCCTTGGCATTCATCAACATCACAAATTGCTCTTCATCGCCTCCCACATGCTCAACCGCCGCCAGGCAGGCATCATTGGCTGACACCATCATCATCGCCTTGAGCAAATCGCCGAGGCGAAACACTTCCCCGACCTTCAGTCGCAAATGAGTCTTGGGGGCTCTGGCCGCATTCCTGCTCACGGTTGCCAGATCATCGAGGCGGCCTTGTTCAAGAATGATCAACGCCGACATGATCTTGGTGAGACTGGCCGGCGACAGACGTTTGTCAACC
This sequence comes from Nitrospira sp., assembly GCA_046714015.1. Taxonomy (GTDB): domain Bacteria; phylum Nitrospirota; class Nitrospiria; order Nitrospirales; family Nitrospiraceae; genus Nitrospira_D. The sequence goes on along the minus strand of JBKKBQ010000160.1, from coordinate 19,037 downwards.
TCGTGCTCGAACAGGATCCGGCCTGATCGCAATTCCTTCAGAAGAATACTGTGCGCCGGAATTCGCTTCCAGGGGAGAGGTGAGCGAGCATAACTGACAGGATGGGTGATCTGGTTCCTCGATTGAGGCTCCATCCCCGAGGCAGGGCCTATTGAGAAAGCGAGCACCGAAAAAGAGACGGCCAAAACCAGAGCAAGACGAGAGAAGATACCGCCCCAGCTCTGCCTGTGATGATCGGGCGGGATAGGGTCGCACTCTGCCACAAACGACCGCCTCTTTTAGAAGGTGAACGATTCACGCACTTTATCACCTTTCCGCCCACTATCAATCACTTTATGAAAAAACCGGAGGAGGTCGGCGAGATCAATCCAGAACCCGCAATTGAGGCAGCGCGCGTAAATTCGACGGTTGACGAGGGTATAGTGGCGTTCCACGAGCATAAACCCTTTGCACTTGAGGCACTGCATACATGTCCCGTTCGCTCCGATTACCGAAGACGATTCATGATTAAAGCGACGCACCCGGCCAACAAGCCGCCGCCGATAAGGGTTGTGCCAAAATACACGAAAACATTCGTACCCCCGGAAGGTTGTATCCCTTCCCATAAATCACGGATCCCTCCCTGGACCATCAGAACCGAGAGGGTCATCAGAGCCCCAATCATAAACCACCATGCAAAGGATCGAAGCGCCATCGTAATGCTCGAAAATACTGGGCTGTTTTATCCAATGGTCACTCTAGCGAAGGCCCTCTAGGCTGTCAAGAATAGACCGCGATCGCTCGCTTCCTACTCCCTTGCCTCCGTTTTCGCGACCGGTTTGAGTCCACGGTGAAGGAAAATCGAGACGCTGCCGCTCCCGTTGTCGGCAATGGCCAGTCCCGGTTCTTCCAGCCCGGAGGTTGTGACACGAAAAGACGAAAGAGCAAACGGGCCGGACTTCGTACGGTAATTTCTCGGCGGGTAATGAAAGGTCCCATCGCCTTTCCCGAACAAGATCGACAGATCATTCGACTGAAGATTCACGATCGCGACATCCTCTATTCGATCGCCGTTGAAATCCTGCGCCAACCCAAAGTTGGGACCGGCATCAGCCCCGGAATCCTGACCGGGTCGGAAAGTCGCGTTGCCGTTGCCGAGAAACGTCGTGAAACTATCCTTCTCCCCGTTGATCACCAGGAGATCCCTGTGGTGATCGTTATTGAAGTCGGCAAAACTCACGCCAAGAGGTCGGCGACCCGTCGAATAGTCCTTGGGATCCCGAAAGGAACCGTCACCGTTTCCGAGCCAAATTGAGACGGCATTCGACATCGGTCCTCCATTCGTCACCACCATGTCCAATTTCCCATCGGCGTCGAGATCAGAGAGGGCCACGGACGTGGGAGTGTCTCCATGCTCGTACTGAGCTCCGTGTCGAAATTCACCGGTCCCGTTCCCTAGAAAGACTTTGACCTTGTCGTTCCGTAGCGCCACGACAAGATCTGCATGATGATCGCCGTTGATATCGTGGGCGGCCAGTGCAATCGGTGCACGATGAACCGGATAACGCGGTCCCTCTTCAAACTTTCCATCTCCATGTCCGAGCAAGACCATCACCTCGTCGCCACCGGAACATGCGAGGGCCACATCGGCGTGTCGGTCCTGATTGAAGTGGCTCATCACGAGGGAACGCGGTTCCTGACAGACATGGAGCTGAACCTGGTCTCTGAATGTCCCGTCACCATTCCCCAACAGAATCGAGAGGGTATTACTCGCAATATTGGTGGTGACCAGATCGGTAAATGAGTCATGATTCAGGTCTTCGGTGGTAATAGTGGTAGGATTCTTGCCGACCTTGTAGCTGGCAAAATAATAAAAAGGATCAGGTGGGTGATAGGGCTCGTTCTTGGAACAGGCCCACAGGCCGTGACCGATGAGAAGCGACAGCCCTAGAAGGGAGAGAAGCGGCTTGGCCGCATAGGATTTCCGCTCGATAAGAATGTTCACACAGTCTCCGCCACCCAACCCTGCTAGACCGATGGACCTATGACGGTGGATTCAGAAGGCCCAGTATACAGAGGCGGTCTTCCCCCTCGCAATCTGCGGCAGGACCTCATCAGCCTTTGAATTTTGCCTTTCGCTTACGTTATGATGCGGCCTTGCTTTAGGAGGAAGGTCATGAGCAAAATTGTGAATGTTGATATCACGATGTACGGGATTGCCGAAGTTCTCACCTGGTGTCATGATCGAAACAAGGGGCGTATCTCCGGCGTTGATACGCCGGGCTTCAAAAAAATGCAGGAGTTGCTGGCGCAGAAGCCTCAGTCGGCAGACTATTTTACGCTGGATCAGTTCTGGAAGAAAAAAGTGACGTTGCCGTTAACCGAAGACGAGGTCACCACGATCGATCGTTGTCTCTACGACATTCCCAATTTCGACAGCGAACCGCTCCCCCAAATCCGGCACAAGTTTTGGCCTCAGCAGGTGGACGCCCACTGAAGAGTAGCTCCGATCCGATCGGTTGGGTATTTCCGGGAACACCTTTGAATTGAGGGGCGAGAAGCTTCGGGCTCTCAGAGCGTTCCTTCGCCCTTGAGATACCTGCGGAAACGATCCATGAGCTCGGCTCCCAGGGTCCCGCCTTCGGGCTTCTTCGTCGACGGATCGGCAAAGTGTCCCCGGATTTCCTGGAGGCGTCTCTCCGCCTGATCATTGCCTTGCAGGCGCTTAGTTTTCTGGAGAGCGGCATCAAAGGCATCGAACGTCAGTTCTTGATAGCCGAATGAGCGGATACGCTTGACGGCTTTCATCATCGCCTGATTCCGGAACGTCGTCAAATGGTCTGAATCGATTTCTTTCAATCCCAGCTTGCGGGCGCGCCGTTCGGCTGCTTTTCTGATCCCACTGCGCACGAAATCTGGAGAGGTTTGAAGCCGTTTCCATGCCTCGTCGGTCCAGGCCATTCTTTCCTGTGGTGTTTCCCATAGATCCTGCAGAACCGAGGCATCGATACGGGCCAGCTGCTTTGCTCTGGCGAGATCTTCCGTATCTCGCTTCAACATATCGGTCACGAATTCCAACGCGATCGGCGGCGAGTGCTTTAACTTGTCTTGAAGCAGAGCCACGGCGTCCTCGGTCCATTCCATCGGAGGTCCGCCCTCTTCGTGGAGGTCACCAAGGGCTTCCACTTTCTCAAACAACTCGACGTTCACTTCGAGATGGCCTCGTTCCTTTGCGATTTCCTCCGCAATCTGCTTGATCATCGCGCGCATGAATTCAGGCACCGTATCCAACCGCGCTTTGGCGGCGGCGGTCCATGGAAGACGGCCATTGGCCATCTCTTCGACGGCAGACGCCATGCCGGCTTCACCGCCCATGCGTCCCATCATCTGTCCCTTAAATTGCTCGAGAATCTCCTCGGTGATTTCCTCGTACCCCAATTCACGCGCTTTCTTTTCAGCCAATCGACGGACCATCCCACGCAGAAATATCGGGGCACGCTCCATTCGTTTGAGTGCACCGTCGGTCCAGTGGATGTCCGTGGTGTTCATCTGCGAAGAATCTGATGCCGACATGGGTTCCTTTTGCAACCGGACGATCGCTATGGGTTGAGCAATTCTTTCAGCTCTTTGCCGGCTTTGAAAAACGGAACCCGCTTGGCCGGTACCGCAACCGTCTCTCCGGTCTTTGGATTCCGCCCTTCCTTCATCCGACGCGCCCGCAGCCGAAAGCTGCCAAAGCCTCGAATCTCGGTTTTATCCCCGTTTTTCAACGAATCCCTGACACAATCGAAAATGGTATTGACGACGACTTCTGCCTGTCGCTTCGTCAAGGTGGTGACTTGCTCAGAAACTTTTTCGATGATCTGCGCCTTGGTCATGTCCACGCTCCCTTCGCCGCGATAACCGTTCACCTGCATTGACACCGCTAGAAGGCCATCAAATATTTCATGCTCACGCCCGGTTGCATATCCAACTTGGGAAACATCATGCTGAGTTTGGAGTCCAGAATTTCGCGAAGCGAAAAGCGGCGGCGCGGTTCGATCACCTTGGGTTCTCCCTCGATCCCTACCACCTCCGCAGCCAACTGAATGGCATCTTCCAAGTCGCCGAGTTCGTCGACCAGCTTCGCTTCCTTGGCCTGTCGTCCGGTAAAAATTCGACCGTCGGCCAACGCTTGGGCTGCCCGAAGTTCGAGCGAGCGACCTTCCGCCACCGCCTCGATAAATTGCTTGTGGACGTCATCCATCACGGCTTGTAACAAGCCTCTTTCGTCTGCGCTCATCTTGCGGAGTGGAGACCCCACATCCTTATACTTTCCGCTCTTAATGACGATCCCTTCCACACCGATCTTCTGAAGTAACCCCTCCACGTTGGCCGTTTCCATGATGACTCCGATGCTACCGGTCAGTGTCCCAGGGTTGGCCACGATCCGATCCGTTGCCGCAGCGATGTAATACCCTCCCGATGCAGCGACACTCCCCATGGACGCGATCACCGCCTTGTTGTTCTTGCTTCTGACCCGCTTGACGGCATCGTGAATCTCTTGCGATGGCACGACGCCGCCCCCGGGACTATCAATTCTAATGACGATGGCCTTGACGGAAGGATTCTCACTGAATCGCTTCAGTTCCCCAATGGTCGTCTGAGAGTCCAGAATGACTCCTTCGACTCGAATCAGACCGATTCGGTCGTCGGTGGATAAATCAAGATCGGGGAAAAAAAGATTGATCATAATCAAGACCCCCAGCCCCGCCGCGAACAGCCACAAGGCTTTCCGCAACAGATGGCGCTTGGGGGTCCGTTCCGTCTGTGTTACGTCATCCGCCATTGCCCATATCTCGCATATTACTCAAACAGGCCGACTTAGCTTTGATCGTCCGATTGCGAGCGTTTCCGGCTCTGTTTGGCGGCCCGCCCCAGACTCTGGTCCAGCACACCTTGCGTTGAGTGATAGTCGTCAACCTGTTTGCGCTCCCAGTCCAGTTGGTGGTCCCGAAGGCTGAGGGCGATCTTGCGTTCCTCTCGATCGACTTTGATTATCTTCGCCGTAACGTCATCCTGCAACTTAAACTTTTCTTCCAGTTTCGCGGGAGGCTCAAGACCGGATTCGCTGACGTGGATTAAGCCTTCCACTCCACCGTCCAATTCGATGAAGATTCCAAAGTCGGCGACCTTCGACACCTTGCCGGTCACAGAATCCCCGATATGATACCGCGATGGGATCGCCTCATCCCAGGGATCACGAGCCAACTGCTTGTACCCCAGCGAGAGCCGCTCTTTCTCTTTGTCGATACGCAACACGATGGCTTCCACTTTTTGCGTTTTTTTGAAAAGCTCCGAAGGATGCTTGATATGCTTCGTCCACGACATGTCCGAAATATGGATGAGCCCGTCGATCCCCTCTTCAAGTCCGACAAAGGCACCGAAATCGGTCAGGCTCTTCACCTTCCCTTCGATACGGGTCCCGATCGGATATTTGCCTTCGATCATGTCCCATGGGTTCGGCGCTGTCTGTTTCATGCCCAATGAGATCTTGCGGCTCCCCGGATCGACGTTGAGCACCGCAGCTTCCACTTGATCACCCACCGACACGACTCTCGACGGATGTCGGACTTCGTGCGTCCACGACATCTCCGAAACATGGACCAACCCTTCAACTCCCGGCTCAAGTTCTACAAACGCTCCGTAATCGGTCAGGCTGACCACACGACCACGAACCCTGGTCCCGATGGGATACTTGCCGGCGACATTGGTCCAAGGATCCGCACTCTTCTGCTTGAGCCCTAGAGAAATACGACCGGTTTCACGATCATATTTCAATACCGTGACTTCCGCCTTGTCTCCCACCGTAAACAGTTCTGATGGGTGTCCGACTCGTCCCCAGGACATGTCGGTAATGTGCAGCAACCCGTCAATCCCACCGAGATCGATGAACGATCCATAGTCGGTGATGTTCTTGACGGTACCCTGAATGAGTTGGCCTTCCTTGAGATTGGCCAGCGTCGTCTGCCGCTTCTTATCCCTGGTTTCTTCCAACAATACACGGCGCGACACGACCACGTTGCCTCGCCGGTGGTTGATCTTAATGATCTTGAGGGGAAAGGTCTTTCCCACGAGCCCATCCAGATCACGAACCGGATGCAGATCGATCTGCGAACCGGGCAAGAACGCCTTGACGCCGATATCGACCATCATGCCGCCCTTGATGCGAGAGACAATCTTGCCTTCGATACTCTTCTCTTCTTTATAGAGCTTTTCGAGTTCTTCCCAAATTTTCATCTTGTCCGCTTTTTCTTTGGAAAGAACGAGATTGCCGTCTGCATCCTCACATTCTTCGATATAAACTTGGAGTCGGTCATCGATCTTCAGATTGTTCAATTCCTCGGAAGAGAACTGATCGCTCGGGATCATGCCCTCTGATTTGTACCCGATATCAACGATGACCTTGTCTTTCGTCAGGGCTACCACCCGGCCTTCTGTAATCGTGCCTTCTTCCAGGTTGCGGAAGGTTTCTTCGTACAATGCCGCCAAGGCATTGCGGTCTAACTGCGCGTCACTGCTGTTGGATACGATACCCATATGAACGTCCTACTCTTCCGACTCTCGTCGGGTGCTGAATGGTGAAGTCGCCGGGCTCACTCAGCGTTGTGAGCGTCGGCGGTCGGCCTCTTCGGTGTTTCGGGAGCCTGGTCATCCCTCCTCTTAGGAACGGGAACTTGACCTAAGGTGGCAATGTGCTCGATCACCGTACGGCTGACCTGTTGATAGAATTGCTTCGTTTCCGCCCTCTCTTTTTGTTTCCCCGTTTCGAACTGGATAGGGGCCCCGAATCGTACCGTGACCTGACGCAACCGAGGCCAGCGAGCCCCTATGGGCAGGACATCGAACGTCCCCTTCAGATACGCCGGAACGACCGGGCATCCAGTCTGTGACACAATCACGCCGATACCCGCTTTCGGTGGCCGAAGGTGGCCATCATGGCTGCGCCCGCCTTCCGGAAAAATGACCACCACATGACCGGCTCGAATCAGGCTGATCGCCTTTCCAAACGCCTCTCGGTCCAGGCGCCCCAGCCTCACCGGTATCCAACCCAACGCCTGCAACATACCGTTCAACACCGGGATCGGAAACAAGTCGTTCCGTCCCAAGTACCAGGCCCTTCGGCGCATCCCGCCGCCGAGTAGCGGAATGTCGAGATAGCTGGCATGGTTTGCAGCGATCAGCACCCCTCCGGCCTGAGGAACCTGACCTTCGACCTGATACCGAAAGCAAATCCAGCCAACGACCCTTGCCAACACCCACAAGAATCCGTAGACGACCCCGCTCACGACTCGGTCGACACCGCCGCGATCATCTGCTCCACCACTTGATCAGGGCTCAGTGCGGAGGTATCGATGAATCGGGCGTCATCCGCTGGAACCAATGGATCGACCGAACGGGTCCGATCCCGCCGATCTCGGTCCGACAGATCCCGGGACGTCGTTTCAACCGTCCCCCCACGCCCTGCGGCGACCAGTTCACGATGCCGTCGCGCAACTCGTACCGTCGCATCGGCATCTAAGAAAAACTTGAACGGTGCAGAGGGAAACACCTTGGTGCCGATGTCGCGCCCTTCCGCAACCACAGATCCCCGTTGGCCGATCTGACGCTGGATCGGCAGCAGCCATTCACGGACGGCTGGAATGGCTGACACGATAGAAGCGGCCGCCGTGACGTCGGGTGTACGAAGCTCCCCTGTGACGTCGAGGCCATCGACCAAGATCTGCATCGCGCCGTTGTGAAACTGCAAGTGAATCGAGGTAGTCGGCAAGAGCGTGGTCACTTGCTCATGATCAGTCGGACGTGTTCTCGACTGCAAGGTTTTCCATGCAACGGCTCGGTAGAATGCTCCTGTATCGAGATAGAGATAACCGAGACGAGCCGCCAATAATTTGGCTACTGTACTCTTCCCCACTCCGGCCGGTCCATCAATCGCGATAATCACTCAGCATTTCTCCGTTTCGAAACTCATACAGGATTTGCCAGCAAACCGGCGAGCACCTTCTCGAAATTTGGAAATGACGTCTCCACGCAACTCGTGTCGGCAATCGTCATACTCTGTTCCGCCGTCAGCCCACCGATGGCGAGCGACATGGCCACACGATGGTCTCCATGGCTTTGGGCCTTGCCTGCCGCGTTCAACTTGCCGTTCTCTCCACCTTGTCCGAGTCCACGGATGATCATCCCGTCCGGCCGTTCCTCGACGAGCGCTCCCATGGCCTTCAACTCGCGGCTCATGGTTGCAATCCGATCGCTCTCTTTGACCCGGAGTTCCTCTGCTCCGGAGATCACCGTGTCCCCCTCCGCCACGGCGGCAGCCACGCACAGCACGGGAAACTCATCGATCGTTTTTGGAATGAGGTCGTGACCGATCGCCACGCCCTTCAGCGAAGCAGATTTCACACGCAGATCCCCGACCGGTTCGCCGGCCTCTTCTCGCTGACCCACAACCTGAATATCGGCACCCATCTTTTTCATGACCTCGATCAGGCCGGTTCTCGTCGGATTCATCCCGACATTGCGAATGGTGATGTCGGATCCCTGTACGATCGTCGCTCCAACGATGAAGAATGCGGCGGCCGAGAAGTCGCCGGAAATGGTCACATGAACGCCTCGCCATCCGACTGACGGTCGCCCTTGTAAGACCAAGGCACCGTCTTCTTTTGTGAGAGGGATGCCAAAGAACTGAAACATCCGCTCAGTATGGTCTCGTGACAGACGTGGTTCCCTATACCGAGTCTTCCCCTGAGCAAAGAGGCCGGCGAGCAGAAGCGACGATTTAATCTGTGCGCTGGCCACGGGCGAGGTGTACTCGATCGCGTGAAGGCCGGCCCCTGTAATCGCCAAGGGGGCCAGCTCTCCGCCTTTACGGCCTCCAATGATCGCGCCCATCTCGCGCAGCGGCGTGACGACCCGTCCCATGGGGCGCCGTCTGATCGATTCGTCCCCCGTGAGGATCGAAAAAAAATCCTGTCCAGCCAAGAGGCCCGTAAGCAGACGGATACCGGTTCCGGAATTGCCGCAATCGATCGCAGCGCTTGGCTCGGATAATCCCCAAAACCCCTTGCCGCAAACGGTTAATTCGGTTGGAGTCTGCGTGATAGGAATCCCTAGTCCCTGAAAGGCCCTCATCGTGTTCAGACAATCCTCTCCCCGGCAGTAGCCCGCTATCGTGCTCGTTCCTTCTGCCAATGCGGTGAGGATGATAGCCCGATGGGTGAGAGACTTGTCGCCGGGAACTGTCGTCGTTCCCCTAAGTGGCCGGCCAGGTGTGATTGTCAATGATGTCATGAGTTGCTCGGAGAGGAACTATTCAACTTTTCACGCTCGCCTCTGGCCCGCTCGAGCAACTTCTCGATTCCGGCTGTATCCCCAGCCTTGATCAGTTGCTTCAATTCTTCCAGGGCCCGCCCATATCTGTCGATATAGGACACCACATTATCTCGATTCCATAAGAAAATGTCTCGCCACATTTCTGGAGAACTCGCGGCGATCCTGGTCGTATCCCGTAATCCCCCCCCACAGTGGCCGGCAAGATCCAATGAGGGGACCTGCTGATCGCGAAGCTCGGCCAAGGCATTCATAAGCGCAAAGGCGACTACATGGGGCAAATGACTGACTGCGCCAAGAATCTGGTCGTGCAGATGCGGATCCATCGTTAAGACAATCGAACCGGCCTCTTCCCACAGTTGCCTCACCCGATCAAGTGCCGACGGATCCGTTCGTGTTGTCGGCGTCAGAATACAGCGTGCACTCTTGAACAATTGATCGGACCCGGCCGCAACTCCCGTCTTTTCTTTCCCCGCGATGGGATGGGCCCCAACAAAATGCACGCCTGCCGGCATAGCCGCTTCCGACCGTTCGACCAAGGTTCCTTTCACACTGCCCACATCACTGACAATCGCGCCGGGAGCGAGACAATGGGCCCATTCATGGAGGTGTCGCTCATAGGTATCGACAGGTGTCGCAAGGACCACCAAGTCCGCTCCGCGGACACCCTCTTGAGGATCGGCCACATATCGATCGATCGCACCCAACGCGACCGCCATCTTGAGGTTCTCGACACGACGGCCGACGCCGACCACATGATCGGCCAACGCTTTTCGTCGGAGGATCATGCCGAGCGATCCCCCGATCAACCCCACACCGATAATCGCGACGTGCTTGAAAAGAACCGCCATCGTGTCTCTACACTTCTCGTCCCACGGCCTTCGCAATATTCCTGAGGTCACCCATCAGGGCTTTGAACTTCGAGGGCTTGATGGACTCTTCACCATCACACAGCGCACATTCTGGGTTCGAATGCACCTCAATGAGCAGGCCATCGGCACCGGCTGCGACAGCCGCTTTTGACATCGGAGCGACAAGATCCCACTTTCCCGTGGCATGGCTGGGATCAACGATGACCGGGAGATGCGAGAGCTCTTTCAATGTGGGAATAGCCGCGAGGTCCAGCGTATTGCGATATTGTGTTTCGAACGTGCGAATGCCTCGCTCGCACAGCATCACGTTCTGGTTGCCGCGTGACATGATGTACTCGGCGGACAGGAGAAACTCTTTGATCGTTGCCGACAGGCCCCGTTTCAGAAGTACCGGCTTGTCGTACGCGCCGACCTCCTTGAGGAGCTCAAAGTTTTGCATGTTCCGAGCACCGATCTGGATGATGTCCGCCTTCTCGAGAAAGAGTTCGATGTCCCTGGTATCCAAGATCTCGCTGACGACCGGTAACCCGGTCTGCTTCTTTGCTTCGACTAAATAGTCCAACCCTTCGCGACCCAACCCTTGGAAGGAATAGGGCGAGGTTCTGGGCTTATAGGCCCCTCCGCGAAGAATCGTGGCCCCAGAAGCCTTCACTTCATGCGCGATGCCCACCGTGAGCTCCAGCCGTTCGACTGCACAAGGTCCCGCCATGATGGCCAACTTCTTGGCCCCAATCTTGACTCCACCAACATCGATGATCGTGGCCTCTTTCTTAAACTCGCGGCTGACCAGTTTCCAGGGTGCAAGGATTGGCAGAACACTTTCTACCCCCGGGAGTGCTGTCAGAGGCTGATTGTGCAGGATTCGGTCATCGCCGATCACACCGATGATAGTGCGTTCTTGACCGGTGGAGATTTGCGATTTCAAGCCCAGATCCCGCAGACGGTCGATAATGTGGTCCACTTCACTTTCCGAAGCTTCCGGTTTCAACACGATGATCATAATTCCCTCACTATATTCTTACCCGCCTCCACCCCAGACTTTCTTGCCAAGACATTCTTGAGAGCCTGGAGGAAGGCAACGTTTTCATCAGGTTGACCGATGGTGACGCGAATCATCGTTCCGTCGATATGCCGCACAATAATCCCCTCTCGCAGCAGTGCGTCGAACAGCCGTCGCCCATCCTGTTTCGCGTCAAAATAGAGAAAGTTCGTCTCACTCGGGATCGGAGTCATTCCAAGCGCGCGCAGCCCCTGTTCCATCTGCTCCATCCCAGCCTCGTTGACCGCCCGGCTCTTGGCCACATGCTCGTCATCTCCCAATGCAGCCAGCGCGGCTTTCTGAGCAAGACTGTTGGCATTGAACGGAGGCCGAACTCTGTTCAGGAAATCGATAATCTCCGTTGTGCTGATGCCGTACCCGATTCGCAATCCCGCGAGTCCATAGATCTTGGAGAATGTTCGTAAGACCATCGCGTTCCGCCCCTGCTTCACATAGGCCATTGCATCGGGAAATTGCGGATTGCGGACGTACTCAAAGTAGGCTTCGTCGAACACGACGATGACATCTTCCGGCACCCGAGCCATAAGCCGATCGACCGCCTCCGCCGATACCATCGTCCCGGTGGGATTATTGGGGTTGCAGAGAAAGAGCAATCGTGTTCGAGGCGTCATGGCACGAACCATTGACTCAAGGTCGTGCGTCCAGTTGACGAGTGGGACGACCACCGGCTTGCCGTGGACGGCCGTGACCTCCATCTTATAGATCACGAACGTGTGATCGGCCATGATGGCTTCATCACCAGGAGTCAAGAACGTCCTGGCCAACAGGCCCAGGATTTCATCGGACCCGTTACCGAGAATGACTTGTTCTGCCGCCACCTTCCAGCGATCAGCAATCGCTTGCCGAAGTTGATAAGCGCCTCCGTCCGGATAGCGATGCAGCGTATCCTGCGCACTACTCAGTGCTGCCAAGGCCTTTGGTGAAGGTCCGAGCGGATTCTCGTTGGAGGCAAGTTTGATCACGCGGGTGAGCCCAAGTTCCCGTTGGAGTTCATCGATCGGCTTCCCAGGAACGTACGGACTCAGAGATCGGATATCGGGATGTACGTGTAATCCCATGGTCAGCTATGAGCTGGGTAGGAGCCCAAGATCTTCATAAAGAGACAGCGTGCCTTCACCTCTTCGACGGCCTTGTTGACCCGGTCTTCATTGATATTTCCTTCGACATCCACGAAGAAGATATACTCCCACGCTTTGCGCTGAGAAGGGCGGGATTCGATCTTCGTCATATTGATCCCGTGTGAGGCGAATGGACGGAGCAAGTCATAGAGGGCCCCGACTTTATCCTTCACCGACAGCATCAATGACGTTTTATCTTTCCCTGTCCGCTCCGACGGTTTCTGAGACAAAATGAGAAAACGGGTAAAATTATTGAGATTATCTTCAATACGGGCCTTCATCACTTTCAGTCCGTAGAGTTGGCCGGCCAATTCTGACGCAATGGCAGCCGAGGCTGATTCATCGATGCACAGTTCGGCAGCCCGAGCAGTGCTGGCCACCTCGACCGCGGGGACATGCGGGAGATTCGTCTCCAGCCAGTTCCGGCATTGCGCAAGGGCATGAGGATGAGAGTAGATTTTCTTCACGTCCTCGATCAATCCCGATTTCGACAGAAGATGGTGCGAGACCTCTTGAAGAATCTCTCCATAGATCAGTAAGTTGGAATCGACAAACATGTCGAGGGTGTGATTCACGACCCCCTCTGTGGTGTTTTCAATCGGTACCACCCCGAAATTGGCTCGGCCTCGTTCTACCTCGCTGAATACCTCTTTGATACTGTGGACGGGCACATACTGGACGGACGAACCGAATTTCTGCATGCAGGCCATGTGGGTAAACGTGGCCCGCGGCCCCAGATACGCGACCTTCTGAGGACCCTCGAGCGACAACGAAGCCGACATGATTTCTCGATACACCGATCGGATGGCCTCGCTGGGGAAAGGGCCTGTGTTGAGTTTCGTGAGCCGTTCGATGATCTCAGCCTCCCGGCCCGCGGTATGGAGGTTGGCAGCAGCATCCTTTTCTTTCTTCAGTTTTCCGATTTCGATGACGCTTTTCGAGCGCTCATTGAGCAGTCGAATAATTTCGTCATCGATCCTATCGATTTCATTACGATATTCTGACATATCTTTGGGCATGCTGAATCTCGCCTCGGGCATCCGCTTGCGGGAGGGCTTGCTCATCCCCCATGGGGTAAAGAGGATCATAGAGACAAGTGTTGAATTCTACAGGAACGATTGAATCTATTGCAAGGATAGCCCTTGGAAATCAGGAGCTTGACGCACTGGAACGCTCTAGGTTTACATCAGCAAGGGAGAAGTCCGTTTAAAGTAATCGTACGCTAAACGAGTCACTTGCCGGCCGCGACCGGTACGATCCAGGAAACCGGCTTGGATCAGGTAGGGCTCATACACATCCTCGATAGTGCCCTTGTCTTCCTGGACCGCGGCTGCCAAAGACTCCACTCCAACCGGTCCGCCATTGAACTTCTCAATGATGGTGATCAAGATTTTTCGGTCCATATCGTCGAAACCTGCCTGATCGATCCCTACCCAGGCTAATCCCTCTTTCGCCACCTGCTCGGTGATATGCCCATCCGCCTTAATTTGGGCATAGTCCCTGATCCGCCGAATCAGTCTGTTGACGATCCGCGGTGTACCACGCGCTCGGCGAGAGATTTCCGCAGCGCCCGCCCGGTCAATCCCAATACCTAACACTCCGGCCGAGCGGGTCACAATCGCCTCCAGTTCGGACGGCCCATAAAACTCCAGCCGATAGACCAAGCCGAATCGGTCCCGCAGCGGGGACGTGAGAGAACCGGCCCTGGTCGTGGCCCCCACCAGCGTAAACCGAGGCAAATCCAGTTTGACCGTTCTTGTGGAAGGTCCCTGTCCGATCACCAGATCCAGCTGAAAATCCTCCATCGCCGGATACAGGGCTTCCTCCACGGACGCGGGCAGGCGGTGAATCTCATCGATAAAGAGCACATCGTGTTCCTGAAGATTGGTCAGAATCGCCGCCAGGTCGCCGGCATGGGCTAAGACCAGCCCTGAGGTCGACCGCAGTTCCGCGCCCATCTCCCTAGCGATAATGTGGGCAATGGTCGTCTTTCCGAGACCAGGAGGTCCATAAAAGATGGCATGGTCGAGCGCCTCTTCCCGCTGCCTGGCCGCTTCGATACAAATTCGAAGCGACTCCTTCATTTTTTCTTGACCGACGTACTCATCAAGCCTCTGAGGACGAAGAACGTTCTCCTGACCCCGTTCTTCGTCCGTAGCGCGATTGGTCACGAACCGTTCAGTCATGGTGCGACGCCCATGTCTACTTGTTCTCCGGTATCTGCTGATACTTCGGGGGAGGCGGCAGAGCCCCTTGACCAGGCTGGGCCGTACTGCCGCAATCAGGAGGACACCTTTTATATCCTTGAGTCGAATCGGGAAAATTCTGCTCCATTTTCCTCAACTGGCATTGCGTCAGCCTGCCACCGTCTTTGTTCCCGCATCGAGCAGGAACTGAGGAACTTCCGATTTCGGCATAGCCGTCGGGACAGGATCCGCACACACCCAGCATGTTGGCCCCCAGCGGTACACATTGCACAAGAGTCGGATCATTGTCTTTGCAGGTTTCCGGCGATTGGGTCACCCCGGTCGTGGCATACCCATCCGGACAGGTGCCGCACGTCATTCTGATACTCTTGGGTTCTGCAGCCTCCTCCGCGAGGCTTACGAATGGGACGGCGGCAATCAGCACAGCGCCGACAGACACAGTGCAGACGAATCGTTTGGCGGCATTCCTCTTATCGAATCGCATCATCTTACCCCCTTACAAGTTCTTTGAGCCCTTCACGGATGAGCTCCTTCAGCGCCAGCGACCCAGTCGTCGCCTTCATCACTCGCTTCAAGGCTTCTCTGGCGTCCTGAGCACGATAGCCCAAGTTTATCAGAGCGGAAAGGGCATCCTCGAAAGGGCCATTCAGCTCAGGCGCGTCGGCGGCAGTGGCTCGGGGGTGTGCACCGCGGATTTTGTGTACCTTGTCTTTCAGTTCAAGCGCAATACGTCCCGCCGACTTCTTTCCGATACCCGGAACAGTCGCAAGCTTTTCGATATCCTCAGACTGGATCGCATGAACAAGATCCGTGACCGACAGGCTCGAAAGCGCGCTGAGGGCGAGCTTCGGACCGATGCCCGACACGCTGGTCAACAGCAAAAACGATTCCTTTTCGCTTTGCGAGAGAAAGCCGAAGAGTTGAATCGCATCTTCCCGGAGATGCGTATGAATATTCAACGCGGTGACTTCGTCGAGGTTGGGGAGGGCGTAATAGGTGCTGAGTGGAATATGGACTTCATACCCGACCCCCTGTACATCAAGCGTGAGGTGGGTGGGTGCCTTGAATGCCAACCGCCCCGTAAGAAAGGCGATCATGTCGTCTCGTTATCCGAGTACCAATACCAGGGTGATTGGGTGACAGTTATTCAGCGGCAGCCGCGGCCACTTTCTCCATGACCTCGTCCGGGATATCGAAATTTGCGTGAACTTTCTGCACGTCATCGTGCTCGTCCAAGATTTCCATCAGCTTCAGCATCTGTTCAGCTGATTTTTCGTCCAGACGGATCGTGTTCTGCGGGATAAAGGTGATTTCTGCCAGGACCGTATTGATTTTGGCATCGACCAGCGCCTTCTTCACCGCCTCAAAATCGTGAGGGTTGCTGAGCACCTCATAACTCTTCTCACCAACCTTTACGTCTTCCGCCCCGGCGTCGAGAGCCAACGAGAGAAGCGTATCTTCATCGACCTTTCCCTTCTCAATCGTGATGAGTCCCTTCTTATGAAACTGCCAAGCAACGGCACCCGCTTCCGACATATTGCCGTGATTTTTTGTCAGGAGACTGCGAATCTCCGCGACGGTTCGGTTCCGGTTGTCGCTCGTAATTTCCAGAAGGAGTGCCGTCCCTCCAGGCCCATATCCTTCTAAAGAAAATTCCTCATACGTCACACCTGGTAGTTCTCCAGTACCCCGCTGGACGGCTTTCTTCAGCGTGTCGCCCGGCATATTGGCCTCCTTGGCCTTGGCGATCGCCAGACGCAGCCGTGGATTCCCGTCGGGGTCACCACCGGACCGAGCCGCAATGGTCAGCTCCCGGATGATTCGAGTGAAGATCTTTCCACGTTTCGCGTCCTGGGCTCCCTTGTGCCGTTTGATCGTCGCCCAGTGACTATGTCCACCCATGTGTTCCTCCTCTACCCCGGCCCGAGTTCCGTGGGCCGGTTAGAGATGCCTGGTACAGCTACGATGATCGTGAAGGCGTAGACGTAGCACAGGCTTCAGAAAGGTGTCAAACTCCATCCCTGCCGATCACACTCTTTATTCCGAATAGATGAGGAGGAGAAGCCCAAAAAGGATCACGGAGCCCGCCCAAGCCACTTCCGCCCATTTCACAAACTGCCGTGACGCGCCGGGCATCCATGATGCCATGCCCTTTGACAAGCCAGCACAGACACCCACAGTTCCCAACAAGGCATGGTGCAACTCGATTCTGGCCACCGCAGGATGATTCCCATGAGAATGGACAAACAGCAGCAATCCCCCGACCAGCGTCAGGAGCACTAAGGGGGCAGCCCAGGCTGGATGACGAACCCTGCCGAGTCGTCGGAATATCTCGCAGAAAGCGATCGCAAGGGCAATCACCCCATAGAACTTGTGCTCGAGGATTTCCCAGTCTTGTCCAAAGAAACTCTCCGTAAAACTCATTGACCCGATAGGCCACGCATCATGGTCGCTCCAAATCATCAAGAAGCCTCCCATAACACCGAGGGCACCCGGCAGGACGAGACGGGTCCAGAACGGCAATGGGTATTCCAACGCATAGCCTAACTCGGCCAATCCGAATGTGACGTCGCACAGACCTGCGAAGTGATGATTGAACTCCGAATAGGCAATCCCCTCCGCCGATCCTTCCCAACCATCGCTCCCCTGTTCACCGTGAGAACCATGCGTCACGCTCGCAGCGACAGAGGCTTGATGATGCTCTGAGGATGACTGTGCGCGGACACCTGCGCCCCAGAAAGACAGCACAGCCGTCAGCACCAGAACAGACCGCAGAGAAACCCATTGCATCATGCAACAGAACCGTGACCGAATGCGCACAAACAATCTGAAGGCCCATCCGGGAAGCCGGATGGGCCTTCACGAGACCTGATCCATGCAACTCTCTACTACATGAACTTCATGAACTTGTCTTTCGCTTCGTCCATCACCTGTGCGGTGATGGTCGACACCCCGCGTTCCTTGGCGAGGCGTTCAACTTCTTTTCGAGCCATGGGACGGATAAAATCTGGAATATTTTCCAGCCGTTTTTCCGCCTCGCGTGACCACGTCATCCCGTCGGGCGAATCATTCTTCGAATCGTCCATGACTTGCAGCGTGATGGTCTTGAATCCCTGTTTGCGCGCGTAGGTCTCCACGCTGCTCTGAACCATCGGTTTCACGAAGGCCGGAAGCCGGTCGAGTTTCTCCTTGGCATCGGGCGACCAGGCGAATTCAGACACCGAAGATCCACCGTTCGCGGGTTTTCCGCCGGCTGTCAACCCCATCTCAGCCACCATGGCGGAGAACGGACAGCCGCTCGTTTTTTCAGGGGCCTTGGCGGGCGACGCAGCGGCGGCGATAGGTTGCCCGCCCTGAATCTTCTCGTTGAGGTAGGCTCCCATCTGACCGGCACCAGCCAACGCTTCATCCTTCAACGTCCCACGGGTCATTTCGAACGGCTCGGCCTCAACAGTGCGCCCCCCGAGCTTCACTCCGAGGGAACTGACCATCTGGGTTTCACCAGGATTCGTCACCATGGAGAACTTGGCATTGCAAGACGGACAACCGAAAAACACGCCGAGGGTGCCCTCCCCAGGCTTTTCCACCTTCTCGAAGTTCATGTAGGTTTCACAGTTGAGGCATACGATTTTCATGGTTCTCCTCTTCAGTGCGTCGTGTCTCAATTGTTCGGCAAGCACCTTCTTATAGTCGAGTAACGTTCTGATGCGCCCAGCTATTTCCCGGTATCGCTGAATTGTCGGATACGTGTCGTCGAGTAACGGCTCCCCCTTGTCGAAGGTACGCGCAAGTTTCCGGTCGAAGGGAATGCGCCCGAGCAGCGGCAAATCCAGCATCTCACACATCGCCTCGGTATTGCCTTCGAACAACTCATTCACTTCCCCACAAGCAGGGCAGCGATATTCGCTCATATTTTCGATAATGCCCATGACCTTGATGCCTATGTCGCGGGCATAGGTAACCGACTTCTGCACCACATCCGATGCCACTTCTGACGGTGTCGTCACGACAATCGCTCCTGCCAGGTCAGGAATAAACCCGGCAATGACCGGCGGCTTGTCCGCTGCGGCCCCCGGAGGGAGATCGACCAGCAGATAGTCGAGCTTACCCCAGACGACATCGGCCAGAAACTCTCGAATAACATTCATTTCCATAAGCCCGAGCCAGACCGGGCTGACATCCATCGGTCCTTTCCAGCGAACGGGTGAGGCATCGTCCAAGAAGAAATCCATCGAAGCGACCTTTACCCCGAGAGGTCCCACAGGAGGAATAGCCCCGTCCGACGTCATCGTCAATGATTGGCCATGCAGTCCCAGCATGCGCGGCACACAGGGACCGTTCAGGTCCACATCGAGCACCCCTACTGTGGCGCCCTGCCGTGCCAAAGCCAATGCGAGATTCACGGTGGTCATGCTTTTGCCGACACCACCCT
>JBKKBQ010000159.1:0-12263 GCA_046714015.1 Nitrospira sp. | reverse complement strand
GTCAGCAGCGTGCGTAACGGCCATTGCCGGACATGAGCGGTGAGAAGAAGGCGTAGCGCCCTTACAAAGGCAGACATGGAGCGTGCAAGAGACGTTCAAGCGGGAAAGAACCGATCCGGTTCCATCTGCCTGTTCGCACTCTCGGCATATATCCGTAGTTTCGTTTACACATTTCCGGTCGTTTGCTAGACTGACCTCGGCAATTCTGAGAGGAGAACAGATGGCAAGAAAAAGCTCCGCCGCCCGTACGCTCCCACGAGGGGAACAGCGCCCCAAATCCGCTCTTCATATTACGCCCCGTCAACGCGAGATCCTCCGATTAGTCGCGCTGGGCAGCACGAATCGTGAGATCGCCGCAACGCTGGATATCAGCGTCCGGACGGTCGAAGTCCATCGTTTCAACGTGATGCGCCGACTCAATGTTCGAAACGTCGCCCAACTCCTGCGGCAGGCCCTCCAACAGAACCTGCTGCCGCGGAACTTCGGGAATAAATAGCGTCAGAGTTCCTTGAGCCGTCCCCGGCATTCCAGAATCGACCGGTATCCTTTGCCGGTCAACACCACGGTCAATTCCGCTTCCAGCCTGCCGAACACGTCCAGCCCTTCCTCCACCAACACCGTCCCGATTTGAACCGCCGACGCCCCGCAGAGGAAATGTTCGAGCACATCGATCCCCTCCACAATGCCCCCGGTTCCGATGATCGGCATCTTCCCATCAAAGAACTTATAGAAGGCGCGGACATTCGCCAATGCCACTGGCTTGATCAGTCGCCCGCCCAACCCGCCGAATCCTCCTTTCGGCTTAATGACGACGGTTTCCCATTCCGGATCGACGACTAGGCCGTTGCCCACCGAATTGATCATATTGAGAAAGTCGACTCCGCAACGCCCAAGGACCTTCCCCATGACCTCCTGATGTGCCGGATCAAAGTACGGTGGCAGCTTCACCCCCATCGGAACCGATATTTTCGGGCGGACCTTCTTGAGCACCCGCTCAGAAGTCTCCGAATCGTAGCCGATTTGAGGCTTGCCTGGAATATTCGGGCAAGAGAGATTGACCTCGATGAGATCTGGCCGAGCTGCATTGATCGCTTCCGCGATGGTCGGAAAGTCATCCTCTCCGAGTCCGGCCACGCTAGCGATAACGGGCTTTCCAAACCGCTTGAGGTGAGGGATCAACTCCGCGTAGGCTCTATAGCCGAGGTTGGGAAGCCCCATCGAATTGATCGATCCTCCAGGAAATCCATGATACCGTGGCGTAGGATTGCCTTGACGTGATTCAATCGTCATCGACTTCGTGACGATCGCCCCCGCACCTGATTTCCCCAGGGCCTCGAGTTCGTCCCGTGTCACACAGAGCGCTCCCGATGCATTCATGAAGCAGCTGGGAAAGGTTACGCCGGCGATCGTTGTGGAGAGGTCGATCACGGGGTTACCAGTTCGGTCATATGTTCAGTGCGTGAAACCAGCTGTCCATCCCGCATGGTCCACACATAGTCGGCGGCTTGCGCGGCCTGCACGCTGTGGGTCACCAGCAGGACCGTCTGCCTTTCAACCATCGCGAGCTCACGAATCAGCGCCATAATCCCTGCTCCTTGATGAGAATCGATATTTCCCGTCGGCTCATCAGCCAAGAGAAGACGGGGTCCATGTGCCAACGCCCGTGCGATCGCGATTCGTTGTTGCTCTCCACCGGACAATTCGGCTGGTCGATGTCGGCGACGGTGGCTCATCCCCACCCTGTTCAACATGTCTTCTACCCGTTTGGCTATCTCCCGCCCGTTCTCCCCGCGCAACATCAAGGGGAGTGCAATGTTCTCCTCAGCCGTCAAACCATGAACCAAATGGAAGGCTTGGAACACAATCCCGATCGTTTCACGCCTAACCTTGGTCCATTCGTGGCTCGTCAGATTGTTGGTGGATCGCCCATCAAGGACGATCTCTCCCGAGCTAGGTAGGTCCAACCCCGCCACGAGGTGCAGAAGAGTACTTTTCCCGCAGCCACTGGGGCCCACGAACGCGCAGAATTCGCCAGGCTTAATCTCTAAATTCACATCGCGTAAAGCCGCAACTCTGGCTTCCCCGCGCGAATAGGTTTTCGAGAGTTGTCTCAATGTTACCATCGGCGGTTCGCTCTCTCCAACGACTGATCACCGGTACACAGTAATTCACATTCGTATAGCACAATAAATCGGAGGCCGACAACCTTGACACCGGCAGGCTCTTCGCAATAAAGAGAGGTGGCATAAGCAACACTCACAGGCTGGCAATGGCCAATCATGTCACAGAATCGGTCCCAGGTCTCATGCGCCGTGTGGTGAGATTCTTTCTTCCTGTTCATTGTTCGAATTGCAGCTCACTTCTGGCAGATGATCCGATTCCCCACTTTTGCTCTGACTGCTGGAGTGCGATTTCCCTCATGCCTGACGCTCGATGCGCCCGTTGTGACCGCCCCTTCCCTTCTTCCATTGCCATGACCTACAGCCCACACCATGTCTGCCAATCCTGCGCTGAACGTCCGCCTTCGTATACGAAGGCCTGGACACTGTATCCTTATACCATTCCGCTCCAGCAGGCCATCTGTCTCTTTAAGTACCAGGGCAAAGTTTCATTGGCGGCTCCGCTTGCCGCCCTCATGATCGCTCGACTTCCTCCACGCAATTCTGTTGATCTGATCATGCCGGTGCCCTTGCACATTGAGAGACTCCGTCAACGAGAATTCAATCAGTCCCTGCTTCTTGCCGATCACATCGGGCATAGCCTCGATATTCCCGTGGCCTATACCAATTTGATCCGAACCGCCCCGACTCCGGCCCAGACCACACTGTCCCGCAAAAGCCGTCACAAAAACCTTCGTCGAGCATTTGCCGTCCGACGCCCCGATGCGATTTCGAATAAGCGCATTCTTCTGATCGACGACGTCTTCACGACCGGCACCACGGTGAATGAATGTGCAAAGACACTCCGTAAGGCCGGGGCTGGCGACGTGTTTGTGATGACGTTAGGACGCACGATGGATTCCAATATGATTCCCGACCGCATCATGGCTCAGCGTCCATACCATTTTTGACATGTTTGGAGGGTCAATCCATGCCGATCTATGAGTACTCCTGTCAGGAATGCCACAGGAAATCATCGATCTTGGTATTGAATCCACGCAACTCCAGCATGGTCACCTGTCGGCATTGTGGCAGCTCGAAATTGGAGCGTCTCCTGTCGCGATTCGCCGCTCCCAAGTCCGAGGAAGCTCTACTCGAATCCCTCGCAGACCCAGCTCCCCTCGGCGGGATCGATGAGAATGACCCTCGGAGCGTCGCCCGTTTAATGAAGAAAATGGGGCAGGAAATGGGCGAGAACGTCGACGATATCGAAGCAATGATGGACCAATCAGAGGGCGGTGAAGAAGTAGCAGATGGCACTGACGGCCTTTGACATGTATTGTCATACATTTTCGCTTGACATTCATATGGCGGTCTCTAAAATAGCCTCAGTACTGGAGGCGGTATGAGAATTTCTCACTCTGGTAGCAGGTGGAGTGATGAGCAGGGCCACGAAGACCGAACTGATGACCGCGACAGAAACCTGTCGCTATCTCAAGATCACACAGCGTACTCTCTATCGCTATCTTCGGAGTCGCCAGATTCCCGCCTTCAAGCTGGGCAAAGAATGGCGATTTGTACGTTCGGATCTCGAGCAATGGATCCGCGACCGAACCAGAACCGCCGTGAATTCCTAAACACAGGATACCATCATGTTTGCCGGTGAATATCTTTGCAAGCTGGATGAGAAAGGGCGTTTCATCGTCCCCTCACCGATCCGTGAACAGATCGAAGCCGAGGGTCAGACGGTGATGTTCCTGAAAGGTCCGGAACAGTCGTTGCTGATCTATTCCACGAGAGAATGGGAGAAGGTTCTTGAGCGGACCAGGACTTCCTTGGACGAGGACCAAAGCCGCCTCTTCATGCACTTTGTGGTTTCCGAAGCCGGCTCATCCGACATCGACAAGACCGGACGAATCTTGATTCCGGGTCGCCTGCGAAAGCTCGTGCCGGTTGATGAAGATCAAGAGATTATCCTAGTCGGTCTGTATCACCGAATGGAAATCTGGAATCCGAGCGACTGGCGCCGGTATATTGCCCGTACAGAAGATCGATACGAGCAGAACATGGCCAAGATCGTGAACCTCCTCTAATTCGGCTCCATGCCATCACACCGACGTCGCAGCATTGCATTCTCTTCGAGCGTTCACTTTTCTACGGCCATCCAGCGGATAGGCAAACGATCCCGACCGAGATTGTTTCCATCTTTGGCCGTCAACGGTTCCGCCATATCCGCGAAACCCCATCGATCGAACTCAAAGCCCAACGTTCAGACTGCCTCCCATCCACCGATCATCACATCGGACGCACTCACCATTCGATTACCTGTCCCTCCCAGCATCAACCATCAATACGCAACGGTCAATGGACGTCGTGTGCTCTCCTCCGCCGGACGTGCGTATAAGACATACGTCGGCCAGCAAGTATGGCTGGCCTTGGCCCAGTCCCCTGCCAGATTCTCCTTGCAGGATCGGCTTCAATCTGCACCGCTCGCACTCTCAATCCGATTCTTTTTTGCCTCCGCCTTACGGCGCGACCTCGACAGCGGGCTCAAGATCGCCCAAGATGCAGTCTGCGAAGGGCTCGGCTTAAACGACAATCGCATCATTGAAACCCATCTGTACAAATGGGTCGACAAAGCCGACCCTCGCATCGAAGTCTCTCTCTCGTTTCTTCACCCGCCTCATCGTTTGACCTAACCACGCCCTGCAGCAATTGTTCAGCTACAGTTATCTCCCGTTCATGCCGATACCTGATGGAGGTATTTCTGCAGCCTTGTTTACTTGTAACCGGACCTCCGATGGCGACAACACACATCCCCGTCCGTGAACTTCAGACGGGCCATCGAAACGATCATAGAAATGACTGCGTAGAAGAGAACGCCAATGATCGGCAGCCTTATTCGTAGCGCAACGCTTCGATGGGATTGAGGCGAGCGGCTTTATTGGCCGGATATAAACCGAAGAACAGGCCCACCACGACGGAAAACACGAAAGCCACGGCGACGGTATCCGTTGAAATAATAGTCGGCCAACCGGCTATGACAGTGGTCAATCTAGCCGCAAGTATGCCGAACACAATTCCGATACAGCCTCCGATCACACTGAGAGTCATCGCTTCAATCAAAAATTGCATCAGGATATGGAGCCGTTTCGCCCCTACCGCCAGGCGCACACCGATCTCTCTAGTCCGCTCGGTCACAGAGACAAGCAGAATGTTCATGATCCCAATGCCACCGACCAGTAGGGAAACAGACGCGATCACCATCAACATGACTGTTAATGTTTGACTTGTCCCTTCCTGCACCTGTCCAATATCAACCAGTGTACGAATCGTGAAATCATCGGGTTGCTCGGTCCGTAATCGATGGCGTGACCGCATGACCTCTCGAATGTGTTCCGCCGCCTCCGGCAAGTCCTCGGCGCGAGTCGTGGATGCGACTACAGCTGCGACCGATCCGAGGAACAGCGTGCCAAAGACTTTTCGCTCGGCGGTATTGAAGGGAACAATCACCACATCGTCCTGATCCCAGCCCTGCGGAGATTGTCCTTTCGGGGATAACACTCCGATGACATGGAACGGGACGTTCTTAATACGAATCACCGCCCCGACCGGTTCTTCTCCTGGATCAAACAGGTTCTCGACGACCGTCTGGCCAAGAAGCGCCACGCGGGCCGCGTTGTCCAAATCAGCCTGGGTAAAGGGACCTCCGCTGCTGAACGACCAGTCTCTGATAGTGAGGAGGCTTGGAGACGCTCCCAAGGTGTTACAGTTCCAATTCCGATTGCCGTTCACGACCTGCGTCGCGTCACGCTTGTACCAACCCGTATCAGATAAAAGCGGGACCTTCTTCCGCAGGTCCAGCGCGTCCGCGACAGTCAGGGTAACAGCGCCCCCCTGTGCGCCACGCACACCGCTGGTGGTTGTAGAGCCGGGCCAGATAAAGATGACGTTCGCGCCCATCGTGGCGATCTGCTTCTGGACGGCCCGCTTCGCCCCCTCACCGATGCTGACCATCGCAATGACTGCCCCGACGCCAATGACGATCCCCAGCATGGTCAGCCCGGCCCGCAGTCGGTTCCGTCCCAAAATTCGCAGCGCCGTTACTAACGTCAGCCACACGAATGCCGGCATTTAGGCTCCCACTACATGCGGCCGTCTTTGGATCTCACGATCACTCAGGATCTGACCATCCTTGATGACAATTTCGCGCGAAGCATAGGCGGCAATATCACCCTCGTGCGTGACGAGGATCACCGTCATCCCATCCCGATTCAATCCTTCAAGAATCCCCATGATTTCTCGGCTGGACTCTGTATCAAGATTTCCGGTCGGCTCATCGGCCAGCAACAAGGAGGGCGACCCCACCAGCGCCCGAGCGATCGCCACCCGTTGCTGTTGGCCACCTGAAAGTTGCGTGGGAAAATGCTGCTCGCGCCCACTCAATCCAACACGTTGAAGCGCGGCTGATGCGAGCGCACGCTGCTCTTTCAGAGAAAGTCCTCGGTAGAACAGCGGCAACTGGGCATTTTCCAAGGCGTTGGTGCGGGGAATGAGATTGAAGCTCTGGAACACAAACCCGATTTGTTGATTCCGGATTTCCGCCAGCCGGTCTGGCCGCAGCCGTCCGACTTCGACGCCGTTCAGCCGATATTGTCCCCGAGTCGGCTGATCCAAACAACCGAGAATGTTCATTAGCGTAGACTTACCTGATCCGCTCGATCCCATGATCGCGACAAACTCCCCCTGCTCGATGGTAAGACTCAACCCTCGCAGCGCCGGCACCTCAACATCGCCGACTCGATAGACCTTCCAGATATCTTCGCAGATAATCAACGGATTCACAGATTTAGCTCGCCATACTTGGAAATCATGAGGCCGGAACGATAGGTCTAAGGGAGGCGTCGTTCGCCGGCCAACGACGTTCGAGCGAGACACTCCGCGTGCATGTCCGACGTGTCATCGAGAACGTGGGCGCTGCTGGTTCCCGAACCCTGGAGGTAATTCGCTGCCTTTTCTTTCCCCGAACGGTTGGTCCAGACCGATCACAACTACATCGCCTTCTACCAGTCCACCAGGTAGTAATTCCGTGGCAAACCCATCCGAGATACCGGTTTGGACGGACATCGCCGAGAGTTCACCGCTCTCAGTCAGTTTCCAGAGAGGTCTCGACGACTCCGCTCCGGCATCTATCTTGGCCAAGCGGCCTCCATTCACTTTTGCCGCTTGTCCATCGCTACCCTGGCGATGTCCCTCACCTTTCGGAGGCACAAACCGGAGTGCCGCATTGGGAACCTTAAGGACCCGATCTTTCTGGGCCACGATGATCGACACATTGGCGGTCATGCCCGGTTTGAGCCGCAAATCCTTGTTATCTACGCCGACCACGACATTGTACGTCACGACATTTTGTACATTCATGGGCGCGAGCCGGACCTGCTTGATGGTGCCGGAAAACGACACGCCCGGATAGGCATCCACCGTGAAGACCGCTTCTTTCCCTTCGGTCATCCCGCCGATGTCCGATTCACTCACATTGGTGTCGACTTGCATGTTGGTCAAATCGAGGGCGATCAGGAACAGATTGGGCGTGGCAAAGCTGGACGCGACCGTCTGGCCGACCTCGACGTTGCGCGCCACCACGATGCCGTCAACGGGCGACCGAATGACGGTATATTTCAATTCCAACTCGGCCGAATTCAGCGCCGCCTCAGCTTGCCTGACTTGCGCCTCGGCGACCCGCAGCTGCGCTTCCGCGCTTTGGAAATTTGTGAGCGCGACATCCACGTCGTTTTGTGACACAAACTGCTGAGGCAACAACGATTGCACGCGGTCAAGTTCGCGCTTTCGCTGCGCCAGGTCGGCTTTGGATCGGGCAACGTTTGACCGCGCCATTTCCAGATTGCTGGCGGCCTGTTCTCGGCGAGCCTTGAAGGGTTCGGGATCAATGACTGCAACCGTATCCCCGGCCTTCACCCGTGAGTTGAAATCCGCGTGGAGGCTCTTGATCATCCCAGACACTTGCGTCCCGACCTGAACCGACACGACTGGATTGATCGTCCCCGTGGCGCTGACGGAAGAAATAACCTGACCGAGCTCAATGGTCGCTGTTCGGTATCGAACGGGAACCTTCCGCTCCCCGTTGAAAAACACGTAGCCACCGATGGCAAGTCCGATAGCCACGACTGCGATGATAAGGGCGATGCGTCGCATATGTCTTGTACGTGATCCTGGGATCCTATCCATCCTAACAGGAACACCACGAAAGTTGCATCTCTCGCTCTACGCGAAACAGTGGCCTTTCCCTATGAACGACGATATTGAGCTTAACACGAGCCCAGTCGCCCACCAAGGAATGAGATCTCTGGATGGAGGAAACACTGCAAAGACAGTAATTTTGGAGGGGAGTATTCGCGAGGTTATCCGGCCACGAACCGGTCCAAGAACGTCGTCGACACATGCCCCTTCTGGAAGTCAGGATCATCCAAAATCCGACGATGAAGCGGGAGAGTCGTCTTAATACCCTCGATAACAAACTCGCCGAGCGCGCGTTTCATACGAGCCATTGATTCCTGTCGATCACGACCGTGGGTGATCAGCTTGGCAATCATCGAGTCGTAGTACGGAACAACCACCGAGCCTGACTCCATGGCTGAGTCGACCCGCACCCCAAACCCTCCAGGCGCGCTGTATTTGGTAATCATTCCTGGAGACGGTGTAAACTTCTCTGGATCTTCGGCATTGATACGACACTCCAAGCTGTGGCCGGTGAGCACGACATCCTGTTGTCGGATCGAGAGAGGCTGACCCGAGGCCAGACGAATCTGTTCCTTAATCAAATCGATGCCGGTCACCATTTCGGTGATGGGGTGCTCGACCTGGATGCGGGTGTTGACCTCCATGAAATAAAAATTGCGGTCTTTATCAAGCAGAAATTCAACGGTTCCGACATTTCGGTAATGGGCGGCCTTGACCGCCTCCACAGCCACCCGACCGATTTCCCTGCGCAGTTTGTCATCGACGACCGGTGATGGAGTTTCTTCGACCAGCTTTTGATGCCGTCGTTGAATCGAACAGTCCCGTTCCCCGAGATGAACCACCCGACCCTGTTGATCGGCCAAGATCTGCACTTCGATATGACGCGGTTCTAGAAAGTACCGCTCGAGGTACACCCCGTCGTTGCCGAAGGTGGATTTCGCTTCAGCCTGGGCAGCCTGAAAGGCTCGGCCCAGGTCTTCGGCCTTGTTGACGACACGCATGCCTCGCCCTCCGCCCCCAGCCGTTGCTTTAATGATGACGGGAAAGCCGATCTTCTGCGCCGCCTGCAACGCATCCTCTTCACTACGCAATTCGCCGGGACTCCCCGGTGTGACCGGGAGGCCTCGCTTTGCGACAATCTCACGCGCCTTCGCCTTGTCCCCCATCATGGCGATGTTTTCTGAGCTCGGTCCGATAAACTTTATGCCGATTGACTCGCAGACTTCTGCAAAATGAGCGTTCTCCGACAGAAATCCATACCCCGGATGGATCGCGTCGACTCCCGTAATTTCTGCGGCACTCAAGACGTTGGGAATATTTCGGTAACTCAATGCCGATTCGGCCGGCCCAACACAGACCTTTTCGTCGGCCGCTCGAACGTGCAGGGCGAGCGCATCCGCTTCGGAATGAATGGCCACGGTCTTGATGCCGAGTTCCTTACAAGCGCGGATCACTCGCAGCGCGATTTCTCCGCGATTGGCAACCAGAACTTTTTTAAACACGTCTCGGCTCCGATACGATGGCGAGGACAGCCTTTAGAATGACCTATGAAGCGGCTTTGGGATCGATCAAAAACAGCGCCTGACCATATTCCACTGACTTTGTGTTGTCCACCAAGATCTTGACAAGGCGACCGTCTACTTCCGACTCAATTTCATTCATGAGCTTCATCGCTTCGACGACACACAGCACTTGGCCCTTCTTTACAGACTCACCCTCTTCAACGTACGGATCGGCATCCGGTGAGGGAGATCGGTAAAACGTGCCGACGATGGGGGACGTGACGGTCACAAACCCCGTGCTTGCATCCGATGCTGATATCGCAGCTGAAGCGGATTGCATCGGTTGTTGAGGTGGGATTGAAACAGACTCCTGCGCTGAAGCCGCAAGAGGTCTGGCTCCGAATTCATGACGGACGCGGATCCGGACGCCTTGTCGTTCAAACTCAAGCTCAGTCAAATTATTCCGCCGAAGCAGATCGATGAGTTCTTGGATTTGCTTCGTGGACCCCCCGGTGAGTGAGACCTCCAGACCAGTCTCGTTCGCAGTCTGGGGCAACACAATCCGACGAGTCCTGGTCTTTGAATGAGCAGATCGACGACGGCTCACCGAACACGCTCCACATAGGATCTGGTGCGAGTATCGATCCGGATGACGGTGCCGACCTCCAAATAGAGCGGAACTTTGATCGTCGCCCCTGTTTCCACGACCGCCGGCTTGGTGCCTCCGGACGCCGTGTCCCCCCGCACACCGGGCTCAGCATCGACGACCTTGAGCTCAATGAAGTTCGGCAACTCAACGGCGATCGGGCGATGCTCATAGACGAGGATCTTGGCGATCATATTTTCTTTCAACAAATCGGCGTTTTCTCCCAACTGACTCTTCTCAAACGTCAATTGCTCATACGTCTCCGTATCCATCAGCGTATACGCATCTCCGGATGCGTAGAGGAACTGCATATCGCGCTCTTCCAAATCGGGCTCTTCAAACCGTTCTCCTGAGCGAAACGTTCGGTCCAACACATTTCCAGAGAGATAGCTTTTCAATTTCGTGCGGACGAAGGCACCGCCTTTGCCGGGCTTGACGTGCTGAAAATCGACGATGTAAAAGGGCTCGCCCTCGACCATCAAGCGCACCCCACTACGAAAATCCACCGTGGAAATCACTCGCAACTCCCTTCTATTCAGAAAACAACCGGCCTGGTGCCATTCTCAATGCGCGCCTGTCTTCGTTCCGCTTGCTGAGGTACTCCCACCAATAGAGCCCTCGGCCCCGGTAACCGATATGTGCTCGCACAACCCTCGCAAGGCCAACAGATACCCGGTGGCACCAAACCCGGCGATCTGCGCCAATGCGACTCCCGACACGTATGAATGCCGCCTGAATTCTTCCCGCCGATAGATGTTGGACAGATGAACCTCGATGACCGGCACATCAACGGCGGCGAGGGCATCGCGTATCGCGATGCTGGTGTGAGTATAGGCCGCCGGATTGATGATAATGCCGTGATAGCCGCGTCGCGCTTCTTGAATCCAGTTCACTAATTCCCCTTCAAGATTCGACTGACGAATAACCAGTTCAGCTCCAAGTTCACCACCAAGCTTTATCAACGACGCATCGATCATAGCAAGGGTCGCTGTCCCATAAATGGATTCTTCCCGATTACCCAATAGGTTCAGATTGGGACCGTGAAGAACCAGGATACGCAGCATGTCGCGTGCCATGCCTCCCCAATATACACCTACACCTGCCTCACGCCACCACGTCAAGGGCGGCATTCTAGCAGTCCCCTCTCAGAGGGTCAAACCAGTGAAGTCATGGGAAAGTTCAAGAGGGAAGTTACGAAGAGCCTTGGGGATCTCGTCGGCGGACCTGAATCAAGTTGAGCCACTGCTCAAGCCGTGCAATCACGGGGCTTGTGGCTTTTTGAGCGGCCTGGGCTGTGGATCCGGTTGTCGGAACAGGCGTTTCTTCTGAACGAGGAACACTACTGGACAATCCGTTGGCTCCATCTTTTGTTGCCGGCGCCGCACTATCGAAGGCGGATGTCATACCCTCGCCGCGAAGATGGCCAGAATCAGGGCTTGCAGTTTTCACCGATTTTTCATCCAATGGCTCTTGCGATTGTGCCGTTCCCTGAGTCGTCGGCACACTGAGCCCGGCACAGAGCGACAAGACTTCTTGGTCATGCGGATTTATCGATAATATGACGTTGCACGACCGGATAGCCGCTTCTTTAGCCCCTTGAGCTGCGTAGAGCTTGGCCAATGTTCGATGTGCACGAAGATTATCGGGGCTTACCTTGATAGATTCTTCGAGAATGGCCTTCGCCTTAACCGGTTGGTTCATCTGCTCATAGGCTCGACCTAACGCAACCAAGGCCGAGATGAACCCTGGATAGATCTT
>JBKKBQ010000158.1:0-4775 GCA_046714015.1 Nitrospira sp. | reverse complement strand
AACCTCGCCAAGAGGTCGAATTGGCAACGGATCACTCCGGATGATCTTCGTACCCTGGCGGCCGGGGTGTTACGAGTTCTCATCGAGGAGGTACGGTGGTTTTATCGCGATGAGGATCTTTCGATCGATCCCAACGGAATGGCGACGATTCGGCAACGAAAAGATGCCTTATATGTTTTGGAGGATGGGGGATTTGAAACGGTGAGCTTCATGGCCTGCATGGGAGCCATGCATTGGGACCAGATCGACTTTCTTCCGGTGGTCGAACTGTTCAAATCCTTGTTGCCCGGGACGGGCTCTGCCGTGTTCGAGCTGATTCGTGGACTGTATGATGATCAGAACGAGAGACACCCTGCCCCGAGGGCCTTACGGTATCGCGGGATTCCCACCTATCCATCCGAGGCAGCTTTTCGTCTGTTCAGCGGATTTTTTACGCCTCAGCCGGTAGGTGCCGAGGATCCGTTTACAGCGTTCATGAATCCTGCAAAGTCTCATCTTGTTGAATGGCTGCCGGCCCAACATCCTCCCGTTCGGTACCTTGAGGGAAGTCGGCGGGTGTGTGTGACCGTGAAAGACGGGGTTGCTCAAAAGGCTACACTTGCTGAAGATCCGGCGGGTCTGCCCTACGTCAGTTCGATCGGGCGCCTGGTGCTCCCACTGGATCGCAGCCTCCGTGTCGAAGGGAATCTGTTGATTTTGAAAGATCGTGAAACGGAATTAGCCTTGCC
This sequence comes from Nitrospira sp., assembly GCA_046714015.1. Lineage (GTDB taxonomy): Bacteria > Nitrospirota > Nitrospiria > Nitrospirales > Nitrospiraceae > Nitrospira_D. The sequence continues at coordinate 4,047 of JBKKBQ010000158.1, read as the reverse complement.
CTTGAATCCTGATCTCCTGGTGAGGCCGTCGCTGCCCGGCGAATGTCCGATCAGTCCGGTCGATTGGCGAACAGTATTCGTGGAGGGGGTCCCGAAGATTCTCCCTGCCGAAGCCTTCGGGGCGGTGCCCTTGTTTTCCGAGGACGACACAGAAATCAGCGAACTCGCTGCGCAGTCTTTCGTTGCGGACTATCTGGACGACCTTGGAGAACAGGACCGCGAGATTGGGAGGGTACGATCGCAGGCAGAGCGTGTGCTCATCGCCAACGGGGATGCTGTCATCGCCACTTGTGTTCTCTTTGACCGACCACGTGACTATACCGTGAAGGTTCGCTATTTTGCCTATGCACAGCGCCAGGCTCAGCAGCTTTGGACTCAGTGTGCCGAGGTGCAGCGATGGGATTGGCTACCACGAATTCGTATGGTAGCTGCGGATGCATGTGAAGAGTTTCTGGCCGGCCGCGGCCCCTATGACCTGATCTATCAGTGGTTGCCGTATGATTCGTTTGGTTCGTCGACGACCCTGATGACGATCATCACAGAAATGAGTCAGGCGTTGCGGCGAGGTGGTACTGCCTTTGTCGTCGGTCCAGCTGAACTAAGGGAGCTGCTGACGCGGGAGCGGTGGGAGGTGTGTTGGGACCAATCGGTTGCATCTCTCCCGACCTTTCTTATGCATAAGACGATCCTGCTAAAGGCCAGATTGAAACCAGCCCTTACATTGTTTCATATCAGACGATTCTAGCCTTATACGAAGAAGGGCGGGTTGTGTTAGTAGCCGGATTCCCTGGCACGAGAACTGGCTTGTCTCTGACAACTTCTGTAGAATCCCTAACCTGCTGGCGGTGAATCACACCGTTGGCACCATGTTATCGCAGGGAGTGAATCTAGTCGATTAATTGTGGAGGGAGATTATGCCAAGCGTGCTGGACCGAGTGATCGAGAGAGAATTGAGAAGAGAATTAAAAGATGCGTTGACTAGGTTTGAGCAACAACTGCGACAGTCTGGTGTGACTGACGAAAACGTCAAGAACCGTATGCGTGGAGCCAAACAGTTTGTGGCGTTTCTCTATGGCCGGTATCTCGGTTAACAGCAACGGGCTTCATGACGCACACATCAGCCGTTCCATGATGCGGAGGGGATAACCTATCGGCACACAGGTCATCCAGCTGATTCAGGTTGGGCCTACCATTACATAATAAACCGATTTGAGTTGCGACCAGGTTCTTGGCCAAGGGGGGAAATAAACGCGAGTATTCGAGAAGCTTTGGTTTCGGCCCGCAAGTGAGGGATACCCAGTTGGTGAAATCATAAAATTTGCCGACCGGAGTCTCCCGCACAATCCGTGACAACTCGATATGCTTGTAGAGCAATTACCAGCCGATTTTGTGTTGCACACGGCTCTTCATTACCGATCCTCAAAGAAGCTACCTGGCGCGGGGGACCGGCTTGTGCCGTCGGCCGGAGGGGAATCGGATGATGGTGACAAGACTGTGTACCGGTCGTTGCCGGAGAGATCGATAAATCCTGCAAGACTTTGTTCTGCGGCGTTACCGAACCCCGATTGGATCGTGTAGTGATCATCGCCGCCCTCTTCCACAAAGACTGCCCAGCCGGTGTAGTCGGCCTTTCCGAGACCGGTCGTGCGATCCAGGGCGTAGATATCTCGTCCGGTGCCCGCGTCGATGGTCAAACTGACGCCGTGGTCCCACGCAACGCCGGCATTGTAATAGGGGCCTGTCGATCCATAGTGATCGTCTCCTTGGTGGTCGATGAAGAGGGCCACGCCATGATGAGCGGAGGCCCCGTGGCCATAGCGAGCAGCTCCGTAGTGGTCGTTGCCATCGAGGTCGAGGAAGACTCCCGCGCCGAAAAAATATCCCATTCCCTGTGAGAAGTTTGCGCTTTGATACCGATCTTGTCCCTTAAGATCCATCAGCAGCCCCAGGCCTCCGGCCAGGCTCTGCGCCCGCCACTCAGGCCGCTTCGTCAGGACCCGTGAGCCGGCGCCGACACCCAGTCCGAAACAGTCGTATTGAAATAACGGATCGCCGGGTTTGGCCTGTGGAGCCTCCTGGGCGTTATAGGCGCTGGGAACCACATCGCCGCAGTGGTAGTGGTCATCTCCTTCGACATCGATGAGGGCTCCGACGCCAAGTGGCCCTCCAAACCCGAGGGCGAAGCCATGGCTGCTGTACTGATCATGGCCCGCGACATCAACCAAGAGCCCCACTCCTCCGAGCGCCGCACCCTGACTCAGTCGATTGCCGATGTAGCGATCATTGCCTTGCATGTCGAATAAAATGCCGACGCCGCCGATGCCCGCTCCGCCCGATCCGAGAGCCAGCTGATACGTGTCGTTGCCTGCCCGGTCGAACAAGAGGCCGACGCCGAGCCGGCCCGTGGCTAATCCTAACGGAGCTCCGGTATACCGGTCGTTGCCCGCCAGGTCGATGACCACCGCGTTCCCATGCTGCGTATTGCGGGATGCCCCAATGAAGCCTCGATACTCATCGTCCCCGCCAAGGTCGAGGACGAGCGCAACCTCTCCATCCAATTCATAGGAGTTGGGACCGAGGCCTCCAATCACGATGAGACCATCCGGTGTGTGCTGTATGAACAGCACCTCGCCGGTGATACCGGGTGGAATGTGTGCAGGAGAAGCTGCGTGCGGGAATGCGTCGGCCAACCGATTGAGCCAGCGGTCGTTGACCAAGCGCACCAGGACCTGGCCTGCCGCAAGGAGCTGGCCGTAGTCCACCCGTTCTGCCAAGAGTTCGACAAACTTGGCATTCGCTGCGATCTGAGCCATCGTGTGATCGGAAAGCACGGAGATTTGTGGAGAATACAACTCTGCCAATGATTGCCCGTGCGAAAAGAGGAACGCTTGTTCCTGGTCCGATAGTGCAGCCAGCGCCTGGTCTCGGTGAAGCGAGGCCTGGTGTACCGTGTCGACCATGAATGCGATCGTGTCGCGAAGATCCTGACTGGTCGGGAGAGGGAGCGGTGTAAACAGTACAGAGGTCCCATCCATGCCTGCTTCAAGCCTGTCGAGAAGGGCCGGAAGAGTCACCGCGCCACCTGTGGCTAATTCCGCAGCGAAGCGTCCCTGGGCTTCGAGATTCCTCAGCCCTTCCCATGGGTTTTTCAGCGCGTGAGTCACCGATCGGCGCTTGTATCGGGCCGGCAGATTGTCCACCGAGTGATGGGCGGCAACGATGGCGAGGTGCGCGTCGTGGGTAGTGGAGCGCAGAAGGTTCTGGACAGTGGGGCCAACCCGATCGATCACTGACTCCCGTATGTGAGACGCAGGAACCGTCGCTGGTCTGGCGAAGGAGAGAAGGCTACCCAAAGTGCTGCATCCGGTAAGGAGCAGGACTAACAGCAGCACACTGTATCGGCAAATCATATTCACGATGATGGATCGAGAGAAAAGTGTGTCGATTGTGTCATAACAGGAGTGTATCAATAGAAGTGGCGAGAGGAAAAGTCAGTATCGTTAATCGGCCGGTAAAATTCGAGCAAGTAAGGGGCTTCATGAACCGTGGGAGCTTGTTCTGTGCGCCCCTGGTGAAACGTCGGGGTCGGCATCGAACATCGCGCGATCAGAGCCATTCAAGGAGAAGCGGTTCTTGCAGGACCCCGAAGGCTTCATAGACTCACCCACCTTTCCTATTAGGAACACAATGCATCTGGTCGTTCCTGTCCTGTCATCGTAACCGAAAACGCTAACGAAGGTATCGATACCGTTCAATCCTCGATCACGTACACAGTCGGTGCCAACGTTGAGAATTTCACGCTTACCGGCACCTTGGCGATCAATGGAACCGGGAATGCGCTCGACAATATCCTGACCGGCAACAATGCGGTCGATATTCTTACAGGAGGAGCGGGAAACGATACCTACATAATGGGCAGTGGCGATACCGTGGTCGACGCGGTAAACGGTGGGACCGACACTGTTCAGAGTAGCTTGACCTATACGCTAGGGAACAATGTTGAGAACCTGACTCTCGCCGGGACGTCGGCCATCAACGATACTGGGA
>JBKKBQ010000157.1:0-6889 GCA_046714015.1 Nitrospira sp. | reverse complement strand
AGAGGTAGTTGTCGATCGCCCTCTGCCGCGGGTCGTCGACGAGCTGTTTTTCGAACAATTGGTCCGTCACATTGTTCGCGGTAAACTCTCCAGCCAGGCTCCATTGCAACGAATCGGTCAATCATCTGGAACCTGGGGCGCGCTCTGGGCGACGATTCGCGACCTGAAGGATGCGGATGTCGATCCCGTGCAGGCGCTGCAAGGGCTCCGGGAAGGCTATTTCGAGGAAGACGACCGGGAGTGGCTCGGAGCGCTCGTCTCGCTCTTTGCGGCCGTGAAGGAAGCTGGCAAGACGCTGGGGGTTGGGACACAAGACGATCTGGCCGAGGCGCTCATCCCCTTTGTTCCCACCGCCTCATTCTTACAGCCGTTGAAGGAAGTGTTCTACTACGGGTTCTATGACCTGACGCAGGTACAGCTGTCGCTCTTTGAATCTATCAGCCGAGCCAAGGACACGACCTTGTTTTTCCCGTTGGAGGATGATCCAGCCTGCGGATTCGCCCGGCGTTTTTTCGATCGCTACATCCAGCCGCTGGTGATGTCGAACGATGCGATGATCCGATTGGAGCAGGAATCGTCCACCGTGACGCATAATCCCGTTCAACTCACCGTACGGAGCGTGATCGGTCCGGAAGAAGAATTGGCGGCGACTTGCCGAGCGATCCTCGATCTGGTTGAGACCAACGGCTATCGCTTCGACGAGATCGGTGTTATCGCGCGGACGCTCGATCCCTACAGTCTGCATCTCCAGTCGATCTTCGATCGCCATCGGATCCCCTTTCGCACGACCGCATCGCGGCCGTTGATTCAGGAACCGATCTGCAAACTGGTGTTGCAGCTGGCCTTCCTGCCGTTGAACGATTTGTATCGCACGTCGGTCCTCGATGTCGTGACGTCTCCGCTCTACGTCACCGATTTGTATGACGAGTTGTCGGAATCATACCGGCCTGAGCAGTGGAAACTACTGATTCAAGCTCTGAACATTACTCACGGAGTCGAGGAGTGGAAACGGCTGGAGCAGGCGAGCCACGCGGCATTGGTGCTCGATGGCGAGGAGAGTGTCGTCGACTCTTTGGCCATTGCGCCGGAGGTAATCAGCCTCCTCTGGCAGGTCGTCTCACAGCTCGCACAAGACCGTTCGACCCTTCCCTCGCGAGGCACGATCGGCCAGATGGTCGCAGCTTGTCGAGCACTCGTCGATCGGTGCCTGCGTCGGCCCGATGCAGCGGCATCGACTGCCGAGGATGGTCAAATCATTCGTCAAACGATGACATGGAACGCCATTGATCATATCTGGATGACGCTCATGGAATTGGAGCCGCTCAACGACGAGATGACCTGGGCTGAGTTCGTCGAGTTGCTGACGCATACCTTCGAGCGGATGACGCAGCCCCTATATGATGGCTCATCTCAAGGGGTGCAGGGTGTGATGGTGTGCGACGTCATGGCGGCTCGTGGGGTGCCGTTCAAAGCTCTCTTCGTCCTCGGTCTGAACGAGAAAGTGTTTCCGCGCTATATCCGAGAGGACGCTTTTCTTCGAGATGGCCATCGGCGCGTGCTCGACGCCACGCTCGGATTTAAGATCGACGAGAAGCTGACAGCCTATGGAGAAGAGATCCTGCTTTTCCACCTGTGCCGTCAGGCTGCTTCTCAGCGGCTCTACCTGTCCTATCAACGGGCCGATGAATCGGGGCGCATGCTGGCCGTCTCCCCGTATCTCGGAGAAGCCCGCCGTCGGTTCGGCCAGGAAGAGGAACCGATAGAGATGGTGCCTCGTCGCTTAACTGATCGCGTTTTGCAGCGGACAACGATCAGACTATTCCTGCCGCCGGCTGAACTGACTCAGTGGTTGGCCATGAACGGACAAGACCCGACCGATCTGATGCTGGCGCTCGGGCGTGATGCAGACACGTTCCACCATGCGGCGATGGCGCTCGACCGAATCGAAGAGGATGGCACCACGCTGAATCTCTTCGATGGGATGACCGGGACTGTCGAGTCCCATTGGGCACGGGTTATCGAACGGGGTCTTGCCCCGACGCCGCTTGAACGGTATGCGCGCTGTCCGTTTCAATATTTTGCCGCAGATGTGCTGCGACTCGAGCCGAGCCGTGTTGTGATTTCGCAGGAGCCGGATGCGGCGCTGGTCGGTTCGCTCTGCCACGCGGTATTGCGTCGTGGCTATGAACAGCTCGTGCAGGCCGGGTGGCCGGTTCAACCGATGATAAGTGAGGCGATCGAGCAGACGATTCGTTCGTCGGCCGAACAGGCGGCGGCAGCCTTGGAGTCACAGCATCGGACAGGCCACTATCTGCTATGGGAGTTGGCGAAGGAACAGATCGTGACGCTTGTGATGGAGGCGGTGGCGGCGGATGAAGAGGAGCAGGCCGAACACCCGTACCAGCCCATCGCATTTGAAGTGGACGGAGAAGGATCGGTTCCCGGAGTCCTCAACCAGGGATCCTTGAAGATTCGTGGTCGCATCGATCGGCTCGATCGAAATCAGAACACTGGCGCCTTACGTGTGCTCGACTACAAGTTCAAAGTCGGTTCAACCATGAAACCGGAAGATCGGAACTTGGCTCAGTCGGCGGTCCGTGGGTATCGGCTGCAGCCACCGCTTTATAGTTGCCTCACCGTTTCTGGACAGCCCACCGCGAGCCAGGTGCAGTTCCTCTATCTTGCCCCCCAGTGGTCAACGGCGATCAGTCGCTCGACGTTTGAGGCGCGATCGTGGTCATCCGATACCGGGGCACTCATTCAGAACACGATTAGAACGTTGGTAGAAGGAATCTATGCCGGACGATTTTTCATTCTTCCGGACGGCTATTGCGACGCATGTGACTTTCGAGCGGCTTGTCGTCGGGACCATGCTCCGACGTGGTGGAGAGCGTATCGTGCCCCCGAACCCAAAAGGCTAAAGATGCTTCGTCTGCAGAAGATTGCCGATGAGTAATGATCTACTGATATCCGATCGTGTGGCGCGCGAGTCGGCTGAGACGACCTTCGATCGCAATGTTGTCGTTGTGGCCGGTGCGGGGACAGGCAAAACGACCTTGCTCGTGAATCGTCTCGTGTATCTGCTGATGAAGGAGCCCGCTCCGGTCCCGATCACGCAGATCGTTGCCTTGACCTTCACCAACAAGGCGGCGACCGAAATGAAAGTGCGACTGCGCGAGCGACTTGCTGTTCTTGCCCGCCAGGAATCCGATTCGATGCGATCGAGCGACGGAGGGGCTGTCTCGCAAGAAGACCTGCGGGAGCGCTATGGACTCAGCGCTGATGCGATCGCCGCACGTGCTCAGGCAGCACTCAACGATATCGAAAAGGCTCAGATTGGTACCCTTCATAGTTTCGCCGCGCATGTGTTGCGGCTCCATCCGCTGGAGAGTGCGGTCGATCCTGATTTCAAGGAAGACGACGGCTTGCGATTCGGCGAGCAGTTCACCGCCGCGTGGGATTGCTGGCTCGATCAGGAATTGAGCCGAACCGGACAACAGCATCACGTGTGGCGATCGGTCTTGTCATCGACCACGCTCGAGTCGATCAGAACCTTGGCCCGGTCCTTGTGCAGCGAATTAATCGACCTCGGTGCGCTGCAGCAACAACTCGCATCGGCGGCGGTGCCGCCGGCCGTCTCGCGTTGGATGCAACACATGGGAGACCGGGCGGAGCAGCTCGTGAAGACATATGACCGGCCGAAGCGCCGGAAGGTCGAGCAGATGCTTGCTGCGACGGCGTCCTTGATGCGGCTCATAGGAGAAAAAGGGTTGCCAGGCCGTCAAGACCTGACGATGGCAGAACGAGAATGGCTCGACAAGGATCTCGGAAGTGCCGTGGGTGGGTGGGAGAAAGGCGATTTCAAAGAGGCCGCTTCGCTCATTCAGACGGCGCAGCAGCTGCTATCGGTAGACCATGCATTCTTGAACGATCTCTTGACCCTGCTCATTCCGCTGGTGCGGAACATTCGCGAGACCTTTGCTCGGCAGGGCTGGCTGTCGTTCGATGGATTGCTGGCACGAGCCAGGGCACTGCTCTTCGAACATTCTTTGGTCCGTGAACGGATTAAACGGGACTATCGAGCCGTGCTGGTTGATGAATTTCAGGATACGGATCCGGTGCAGTACGAGATCATCCTCGCGGTCTCGGAGCGGCTGGGGAGCCAGGCGGCTCACTGGCACGAGATGGCACTCGAACCAGGGAAACTCTTCATCGTGGGAGATCCCAAACAGTCGATCTATGCCTTCCGGCGAGCCGACATCGAAGCCTTCGATCGCGTGATGGAGAAAATCACGGGTGATGGTGGAACGGCTTACGCGTTGACGACGAACTTCCGAAGCGACGCGGCAGTCCTTGAGCCGGTAAATGAGGTCTTCGATCGGTTGTTCGAACGACAGCCGCTGGTTCAGCCGGCGAATGTCCGATTGGAGGTGCGCCCCCAACGCCATCAGGCGTCGATCGAGCCGGGCGTTCGTCTCAGCGTGACGACACCCGGTGGAGAAGAGGAGGCGTTCGATGCAGCAGGGGCGACGAGAGCCGAGAGCGAAGTGCTGGCCCGATGGCTGAACGAGGAGGTCCTGAGTCGCCCGTCGTTGAAACCGGGCCACGTGGCGCTGCTCTTCAGAAAGCTCACGCAAGCCGAGGCCTATCTCGATGCTTTGCGCCGACACGACATCCCCTACGTCATCGAAGGAGAGAAACATTTCTATCGCCGCCAAGAGGTCATCGACTTCGTCAATCTGTTGCGGGTCTTGGATCATCCTCATGACGAGATCGCCTTGGCCGGTCTCCTCCGTTCTCCGCTTGGAGGCCTGACGGATCGAGAGCTCTATGAGCTCAAGCAGGCGGGGCATTTCAATTATCTCCGTGCAGCCCGTCTCGATGCGTGGCCCCATGCCCGTGCCGTTGCTGTTCGAAGGCTGTACGAACACCTGGCGTGGCTCCATCGGGCGATCCCTGTGCTGCCGTTGGCCGAGGCTATGGAGCTGATGTTTGACCGATTACCGATCCTGGATTTGGCTGCTGCCTCGCTCCATGGCGAACAGGCCGTGGCCAACCTCATGAAGGTCAAACAGACGGCTGCGTCCTTGGCCGATCGGCCCCACATGACCTTGAGTGGATTCGTGGAGCTCATGATCGCCCGCCTTGACGAACAACCGGACGAATCGGAGAGTCCGCTCGCTGAGGAGTCGCTCGGAGCCGTGCACGTCTTGACGATACATAAGGCTAAGGGATTGGAATTTCCCATTGTCGTCCTGCCGGGTCTTCACCAGGGGAGCGGTCGAGAATGGGGTGCGCCGCAGGTCTCTTACGATTGGTCGAGTGGCACCTATGGCCTCTCCTTGGACCGTCATCGGTCCCTCGGCTCGTTGCTGGTCCATCACAAATTGAAGCTGCGAGAAGAGGCTGAACGGCGACGAGTGCTCTATGTGGGGATGACCAGGGCCAAAGAGTTGTTGCTGTTATCGGGGGGGATCACGACCCGCTCAGTCGGTGAAACGGTGTTCGACCTCCTACAGAACATCGGCACAGGGGAGATCGGAACAGCCTCGACAGAGGTGTTGAAGATCGGCGGCAGCGCAATTCCCCATCGAGTGATCAGGGCACCGGAACGAAAACGGCCCCGCCGACGTTCGGACAGAACAACTAGCGAAGCATTAATCAATCCGCAGGAGATTGCCGAACGGTGGGAGATAAGGACCGCTCGATGGACAGCGGTTCGCGAGACCCCCCATCATCTGACGCCCACGACGCTGGGCAAACGAGTGCGGTTGGTCGCACGTGAAACAACTCCGGTTCGACAGGATGCGCTGGTCGGTCGGTTGGCCGGTGTGGTAGCTCACCGCCTGCTTGAGCGGTGGGACTTTTCACAGGACCCTTCAGGGCTATGTGCTCAAGTTGTCTTAGCCGTTCAGGCAACCCTTGGGCCGGACGACCAGCCCCATGCTGGAGCGGTCGCCGAATCCGTGAACGATCTTCTTACGACATTTGGCCGATCGGGATCCTATGCGCGTGTCCGTTCATCCCAGATCCTTGGCCGTGAGGTCCCATTCATCATGCCGTGGGGTGACAGGCAGGTCATGGAAGGAGTGATCGACCTCATCTATCGGCTTGATGGAGTGCTGTGGATAGTTGACTATAAAACGGATGAGATTTCGGCCGATCAGGCAGCGACGAGGGCTGAGCAGTATCGCACACAGAGTGAGGTGTATAAGGCCGCGGTCCGACAAAGCCTAGGCGTCGAATCAGTTCGCTTCCAATGTCTGTTTCTGCGATGTGCGACGGCCGTGGAGTTATAGCCGCCAGGGGTATGGAACAATGGCCAGGCGCGAGCATATCTCAGCTGAGGACTTTGAAAGGCTGGTTCAGCAGGCGATCGACGATCTGCCGCCGCCCTACGCGAAGTTGATGGAATCCATCGCGGTTGTGGTGGAAGAGGAGCCACCCCTGGAAGTGTTGCAAGACGTGGAAGTGGAGGACGAAGGCGACTTGCTCGGCCTCTACCAAGGCCAATCGTTGGCGGCTGATTCATTTTTCAGGGCAGGAGGAGAACAACCCCCTCGAATTTCCATCTATCGCGGGCCGATCCTTCGATTGTGTGAGAGCCCTGAAGAAGTGGTGCAGGAAGTGTACGACACGGTCGTTCATGAACTGGGGCATCATGTTGGACTGGACGATGACGAGATGCCATACTGAGTTAGTGCTGAGCGTTGAGTGCTGAGTTATGACGTGATCGAGTGGCTAGTTGTTGCGTCTTCTACTTGGAACTCACCACCCAGTACTCAGCACTACCCAGAGTGCGCAGCCTTCTGCCGCTCTCGCTGGTAACCCAGGATGAGCATCATGAGTCCGATCGCCACCATCGGAAGAGAAAGGATCTGCCCCATGG
>JBKKBQ010000156.1:0-5154 GCA_046714015.1 Nitrospira sp. | reverse complement strand
GGCTGAACCGCCCCTTCGATCAACTTTCCCAGGCCGTGGCCCTTCGGTTGTTTACGAACCACAAAGGTACGCCATTCCTTTCGGTCGGCGGAGGTGTACCCATAGTCGGAAATAGTCGTAGCGATTGAGATAGCCCCGATCTCCAATCCTCCGATGCAGGTGATGTCGAACGAGCGAATCGCTTCCCACGCGAGTTGCGCGACGAGATGCCGGGCTGATGGGTTAGCCATCAAGGCACGGCAATCAACGTAGTAAGGGCTGGTCGTTCCTGAGGCCAGCGTGAATCCTTTGTCGGGGTTCCACTTAAACGACTGCGTTTGATGAAACGCTTGTGCGAGTTCCTCTCGACTCGTCATAGTCTGGTTCCATAACGGATCTGTTGAGACAAGGCCAATGCGTGCCGGTTGGCAGGGGGGATCTTACACGGTTCGGATCAAAGAGGGAATCGGTCTCCTCTAAAAATCTTGGTCCTTCGTCAGACGCTTTCTTGATACCTCTGGTGGGCAGTTCCGTTCGAGGCCGCCAATCCGGTTTGCAAAAGAGCATGTGCATGGTGCTGATCGTGCGCTCAAGGAAGCCGCCTTCACAGTAAGAGAGATAGAAATCCCACAGACGAAGGAATTCAGGTTGATACCCCAGCGCCTTGATCTCCGGAAGCTTCGCGACAATGTTCCTTCCCCAGGCCCGCAGCGTAGGAGCATAATGTACTCCGATATCTTCAAGGTGAATCAGCCCTAGATCGCCGACTTTTGCAGACGCTTGCGTCAGAGCGCCCACGGAAGGGATGCAGCTGCCTGGGAAAATGAAGCGTTGAATAAAGTCGACGGAGCGCGTTGCCCGCTCGTACAATCGTTGATCGATCGTGATGCCCTGAATGAGGGCCAACCCCTGAGGCTTCAACATGCGGCTACAGATTTCGAAAAACGTCCTGTAATACTGATGCCCGACGGCCTCGATCATTTCGATGGAGACGAGCTTGTCGAATTGCATGCCGAGCTTCGGCAAATCACGATAATCCGTGAGCAACACGGTGACTTGATCACTCAAGCCGGCTTCTCGAACTCGTTGCAGCGTCAGGTCATACTGCCGCCGCGAGATTGTTGTGGTCGTCACACGGCAACCATAGTGCGAAGCGACGTGGAGGGCGAAGCCACCCCAGCCGGAGCCGATCTCCAGGAGATGGTCGCCGGCAACCAACTGTAGCTTTCGGCAGATACGATCGTTCTTTACCCGGGACGCCTCCGCCAACGTTGCGTCCAGTCGCTCAAAGTAGGCGCACGAATACATCATTGTCTCATCGAGCATGAGACGAAAGAACTCGTTCCCCAGATCGTAGTGGGCTGCGATGTTCTTCCTGCTGCCGGCCTTCGTATTGCGATTCAGCCAATGACTAGCCTTAAGCAGCGGACGGGACAGTACTGTGAGGCCTCCGTCCATACCATCCAAGAGCACGTGGTTCTGGGCGAAGATCCTGACCAACGTCGTCAGGTCGTCGCAACTCCACAAACCACGGCCGTAGGCATCACCCGCTCCCACTGTGCCACCCAGCGTGATATCCGCATAGACGCAGGGGTCATGAATCGTTACGGTGGCCTCCAAACGACAGCTTGCGGTGGTTTGTCCGAACTGGAAGTGCTCGTCTCCTTCCACGATCGTCACGGTGCCTGACTCGACCTTTGACAGGCGAGAGAAAACCACCCGACGTGCGAGACGGTAGAACCAAGGCGCGATCGTCGAAGGAACCTGGTGCCCGCTGGACCGATCGTCGAGCGCAAGACCGGACACAATTGTCTGGTTGCTCATGATGGTGTCTGACTCGTCACCACAGGCGACGGCTCCTTTCGTTTGTTAGGATGAGCAACGAGGGGAACACCCTTGACCCAGAGTCTCAAGGCCTGCCAGTGGATGGCACCCATGACCTTGGCCGTCATCAAGGGATACTGCGTAAGCACGCGCGCCAGCGATGATCCGGATAGCTCCCGCCGCTCCAGCCTCATCGTGGCGTCGAAGAAAGGCCGTCCGTCCCGAAGATTTTCCATATGGATAGCCAATTGCGAGGCCGGGTCGGTGAATCGCCAATCGTAGGCGACGTCCATGTCGATAAAGGGGGAGATATGAAACACCTTGTCGAGCCGGTAGTGCTTCCTTCTGCCGTTGGCACGATTCTCTTTCGTTCCCAAGACGTAACAGTGACGCTCTCCCCATGGGGTGTTCGTGATTTCTGCGACGATGGTGTCAACAGAATCATCCAATCGGTCGTAACAAAAATAGAAGCTGACGGGGTTGAAGACATACCCGAAGTAACGGAGGTGCGTCAGGAGACGGATCGGTCCAGTCGGTCGATGGCCCGTCCTTGTCTCAACGAGTTGGCGGATAGATTCATCCAATGGAATGATCGGATCGCCAACATGGTCCACGCGCTTGAACGAAGCCAGGTTGGTGTGGTCAATGGACCAGAACCACCGATTCTCAAATAGGGTCGGCAGTTCGTCCAGGTCCACATACATCATGAACAACCGGTAGCTGAAGGCGTGCGGAACTGGACTGAATCGCCGATGCCTGACTCGACCTTCGTAGATTGCGCTTTTCATGACGAGAGATCCTTTCCGAATGACCGGCAGACTGCCAACGCGCTCTTCACGCCGTCCTCATGGAATCCGTAGCCCCAGTACGCACCGCAATAAGACGTTCGATTCACGCCGTTGATCTCGCCGTGGCGCTTCTGTGCGGCGACTGCTTCAGTGGAATACACCGGATGATGATAGGTAATGCGGCGTAGGATCGTGGCAGGATTGATGGCCTGCGAGTGATTGAGCGTGACACAGAACTCACAGGGGGCGCTCAGGCTCTGCAACGTGTTCATGTGGTAGGTCAGAACCGCACGATCCGGCTGGGCGCCGAGCAGGTGGTAATTCCATGCGGCCCAGGCCAGTTTCCGCTTGGGAAGCAACGATGTGTCGGTGTGCAACACCGCTTCATTCTCTTGATAGTGGATCGCCCCCAACACCTCCTTTTCCGTCGGTGAGGGATCGGCCAATATTGAGAGGGCTTGATCGCTGTGCGTGGCGACGATCACATGGTCGAACTGCAGAGCTTGGTAGTCTCGCCCGTCCATCTTGCTGCGGATCTCCACGTGATCCGGGAAACGACCTATCGACCCGACCGGGGAGTTGAGATGGATCCGGTTGCGGAACGGCGCGACGAGTTTCTCGGCATACCGCTGCGAGCCACCCTTGATAACCCGCCAGGTCGGCCGCTTATCGACCGAAAGCATGCCGTGATTCTTGAAAAACTGGACGAGGTATCGGGCAGGAAACCCCCACATGGTTTCGTGGCTGGCCGACCAAATCGCTGCTCCCATCGGGACGATGTAGTGATCGATGAACTCGCGTGAATAGCACTGAGCCTCGAGGTACAGACCCAGTGACGGGCCTGGTTTAGGTTGATCCAGCAATGAGAGCGATTCCCGGTTGAAGCGCAGGATGTCCCGTATCATCCGGTAGAACGAGGGACGAAAGAGATTTCGGCGTTGGGCAAAGAGGGTATTGAGCGACGTGCCGTTATACTCCAGACCCGTCCGCTCGCACGTCACGCTAAAACTCATATCGCTCGCTTGCGATTCGACGCCGAGTTGGTTCAGCAGTTTGATGAAGTTCGGATAGGTCCAGTCGTTGAACACGACAAAGCCCGTATCCACCGCATAGGTCAGACCGTCGAACTGGACATTGATCGTATTCGTATGGCCGCCGATGTAGTCGGCCGCTTCGAACACCGTGATCTCATGGTCGCGGTGCAGGAGATAGGTAGCCAACATTCCCGAGATACCTGTGCCGATAATCGCGATCCTCAAAAAGGCCTCCGCTCCTTATTGGATGGCTGACAGTGCGTCTCGGCCTCAGTCCTTTGCGCGTTGCGGCACCTTCCGGACTTTTGAGATGTCGTAGCCTTCTGCGGCAATGAGCTCTAGAAAATGTTGGTAGTCCGCATCGGGAAGCTGCGGTGTGCGCGCCATCAGCCAGACGTAATCGCGGTCGGTCCTCCCAACAATGGTCCGGCTGTAGGCGCTATCCACGTAGAGGATGCGGTAATCTGCTTTGATCGGCCAGATGAACTGCATACCCCAGACGGCGTTCGATTGCGTATCGAGGATATAGCCGGTCGGATGATAGGTCTTGCGTTTACCCTCAAATCCGCCCTCGTGGAAGCTGAAGGTCGTGGCCACGGTCCCGTCCTCCGCCAAGCGATAAGACTCGATGGCGTTGTAGGCGTTCGTCTCGATAAAGGTTGGAATATTGGAGATGACGTACCAGTCCCCCATGAATCGCTTCAAGTCCACGGCCGTCGCGGTGCGAATGGGTGGTGGGCTGCTGCAGGCTGCGAGTGCCAGCAGCACAACGGGTATGAAGAGTGATGGCATTAAAGATGACATGGTGTCCTCACTTGAGCGTATAGCGAAGGGTATCGCCTTTCTTTGTGGTGGAGTGGAGCGCGACCCATCGGCCGTTTAAGGTGTACCAGAGATCGATCGTGAACTTGTCCGTGACGATGCGGCGGTGTGTGGTTTGCGTCGGGACTCCCTGCACGGGGATCGTCTCTTCGCCCACCGCAAGAATGGACGCGGGCTGATGTTCGCCGGTCTGCGAATTCAGCAATCGCTCGCCTATCATCCACTCAGGGTTCCAGTAGGCAAAGGTCTTGAGACATCCCTCGCCGATCCAGTACCCGGCCTGTGTCTGCACCTGCAGCTGTCCGTTCCGAAAGATGCCGTTGACGAAGAAGGACTCGCCGTTATCATCCGTCTCCGCGCGAATCTCGCGCAGGCACCTTCCCTCCCATGTTTCGACGTTGGTATGTCGATAGGTATAAACGGTGATGTACAGGAACTTCACCGTGAACTGCGCCTCTACCCGGACCTGGGTCCGCTCGCCTTCCGTAGAGACGTCAAAGCGCTGACGTCCGATTTCATCCTTGCCGAGGAAGACCTTGAAGTCATAGGTCTGAGAGCTGGCACTCCAAGCCTGTTGGGAGGCGCTTCCAAGGCACGTCAGGAATCCGAGGAGGGCCACCGCGATACGAAACCAGCTGGTTATGGAATACGCGCGCTTCATGACGCCTGTTTCCTGGGAAGAGGGGCATAGGTACCCTGTTTCGGCG